>JBEGUD010000153.1:0-4547 GCA_041179065.1 Bacteroidota bacterium
CATTAAAACAATACATTTTTTTGTGCGTTACATTGTGTTGGAGCAGTACCCAAGAGCAAATTCTATTGATGCGTGCATCCCAACCAAAGCCAGGTTTAGTAGGTGTTTCAGATAACCAAAAATCACCTTTATCTAAAATAGTAAATGCATCTTTTTTTATAAAAATAGCAGAATGCTCCCCTTTTAATGCACCATCATCTCTTCCAATGCCGTAATACGTGTATCCTGGAAGTAAGGCCTGCAAACCATCTAGTTGGTGCTGCAACCCTTCTTGGGTTCCTATAATATCAAATTCATGAAACTCAATCAGCGCAGCCACTCTAGGAAGTCTAGTGCTCCATAAATTACCTGAATCACGCGGGTTATCGTAACGTACATTAAAACTACCAACAGTAATTGTTTGGGCAAAAGTAGTAGTTGCAAAAAGCATACACATGAAACATATGAGTATTGATTTCATTTTCATTTTAGTAATTTAGTATTGTGAGATGGCGTTGGATCTTTTGAAATTGATTTTCTACCGGCATCTTTGAGTGCCTTGTCTAATATCATTTCAATTTGTCCGTTCACGCTTCTAAATTCATCATCGGCCCACTTAGACAGTTTTGCAAACGTGTCTTCGTTTATCCGCAAAACAAAAGTCTTTTTATTTAGAGACATAAAAAGGATTTAAAATATTAATAAAGGCTTCCTGTATTCAAAACCGGTGATGCCGATTTTTCACCACACAATACCACCATTAAATTGCTCACCATCGCTGCTTTTTTATCGTCGTCTAACACCACAATATCTTTTTCTGATAGCATCGCAAGGGCCATTTCAACCATACCTACAGCACCTTCTACAATTTTAGTACGGGCGGCAACTATAGCTGTTGCCTGTTGGCGTTGTAGCATGGCACCCGCAATTTCCTGTGCATACGCTAGGTGACTTATACGCGCTTCGGTAACTAACACACCCGCTTTATTTAAGCGTTGGTTTAATTCCCCTTCCAACATTTCAATGACCTGCTCACCACCATCTCTTAATGTAACATGCGCTTTTTCATCTTCGATATTATCGTAAGGGCAAGTGGTTGCTAAGTTACGCACAGCTGCTTCACTTTGGTTGCGGATATAATCATTAAAACTTGTTACATCAAATACCGCTTTATAGGTATCCTCTACTTGATATAAAATAACCGCAGCAATTTCGATGGGATTACCCAGCTTGTCATTCACTTTTAATTTGGTGCTCTCTATACTTTGCATGCGAAGAGACACTTTTAGTTTGCTATAAAATGGATTTACAAATTGAAGTCCATTTTCTCTAACCGTTCCCACATACTTACCAAAAAATGTAAGCACAATACTATAATTGGGATCTATAATCATGAGACCTTTCACTAAAAAAACAGTCGCAGCTAGAAGTAGTACGCCAAAGAAAACTTGCCCACCTTCATTTTGCTGAGCACCACCAACAATGAGCGCAAAGCCAATAAAAAATGATAGTAAAGCGATTAAGGCTGCACGGTAGCCTGAAAGGGGTTTGAGTAATTTTTCCATAATTGATATTATTTTGATATCATAAAGATATAATAATAAATAAGATCTCCAAATAGTAGGATTTTAGCTTGGGTATACACGCCCTGAATGTTGCCCTAAAAACCGCCCAATTTGGTCAAAAAATGAGGCATTTTTTGGGGTAAAACCCTTTGATAGCAATTATTCTGCCAATATGACACTTGTATATAGAAAATTTTCTATATTAAGTAAATAAATATAGTAGAAATACTATGTAATTACACCTAATAAGCTAATTTTATAGACTCACTTGGTTAGTAATTTTTAGTATTTCAATCTTATTATGAAAAAAAGGAAGTTCAGCAAGATCCCCTTGGGGCTTATATTGCTATTTGTAGCATTCATGCTATCAAAAACTGCTAGCGCACAGCTACCAGTTTTCACACAATTTTCGCAAAATCAACTTAACATAAATCCATCTTTTGCAGGATTTATTGACGACGACTTTAAATTCAATGCACTGCATAGATCCCAGTCCTATTCGAAGTTGGTAACATCAACGTTTTCCAATGCGTCGTTTCAAATGCGTCCTTTATTAGACTTTGTGCCAAATAATGATGTTTTTGGATTTGGCGTAAACGCATACACACATAAAACCCTCGATGTATACTCTCATCAAGCCATGTCGGCAACGATGTCCTATTCTAAAGGACTAAATTATGATGGAAGCAGAACCTTATCACTCGGTTTTCAGGGGAGATACAATTCAAAAAGAATTGATTATACGCAATTGCTTTTCCCAAATCAATTTGATTTTTCAGGCTATTCCTCTCAATTACCAAATAACGAACCTATTCAAATTATCAATGCCAATTACATAGATATTAATTCAGGTATCCTATACAATTCAGTAGGTGAAGAAGAATCCTTCACTGCTGGGTTTTCGATGTATAATTTAAATCAATCTAGCAAGGATCCACTAAAACTAGCCACAAGAGAGGGCCTCACCTTTAACTATCAATTAGGATACTCAAAAGTGTTGTCTGATTACAGTCAAGTTTTTTTTGGCGGACTACATTCAGTTAGAGCAACGCAATCTTCAACTTCCCTAGTTGGAGCGATACAAATACTTCCTGACTATGACAACTATATTGGATTTGACGTAGGAGGTGTATATGTTTTAAACAATTCCATATCACCATTTGTGAATTTAAATATGAACGTAATTAAAGCGTCTTTTACCTATAATTTTTCAATTGCGCCCAATATTTCATATGTACAAAATGCAAACGCATTTGAAGTAGGGATACAATTCCTTTTTTCTCGCCCCACAGAAGACAATACACTTGCAAATAGACACGTAAGTTGTTTTAAGTAAGCATAATAAATAATTCAAGTACTTTTTTCTTATGAAGTTATCATTACAAATTCGAGCAATTTTAACCATTACATTGGTTGCCATTTCGCAGATACTTTTTGCACAATGTCCTACAATTAGCAATGTAACAACTAGCACAGCAGTTTGTGCGGGTGGAAATATTACGTTGGAAGTTACAGCAACTTCTCCGGATGCCTCTACATTATCGTATGCATGGTTTAAAAACGGAGCTGCTATTGTAAACGCAACTACAAGTAGATATGAGATAACAAATTTTCAAGTAGCCAACGCAGATGTCTACTTTGTGAAAGTGAGCAATGCTTGTAACACCCCTACTCAATCCGCTAATATCACATTAACACTTAAGGATAAGCCTAGCATTACTAGTTTTTCAACAAGCCCGCAAACTATTTGCACAGGGAGCAACTATACCATTCAAGTAAGTGGGAACGATAATGGAGGTGGAACAATAACCTATCAATGGAAAAAAGGAGCTTCTATTATTTCGAATTCAAACGCTGCATCCTATACATTATCAAATATTCAATCTGGTGACGCTGCTTTGTATTCAGTTACCTTAACAAATGGTTGTGGAAATGTTACTAGTTCCGATTTTCAATTAAACGTAAATCAAAAACCTTCCATAACAGTTAACCCCAATCCTACTAACATTCTATGTGCTGGCGCTACCCTAACATTAAATGCAGATGTAATTAGCGCTACAAGTTTTAAATGGCAAAAAGATGGAGTAGACATTGGCATTACAACTAAAACGCTCACGATTCCGTCTGTTGCTGCATCCAATGCAGGCGTTTACACTTTTGTTGCTACCAATGATTGTGGCAATAGCACAAGTGGAAATGCACAAGTAACTATTAAAGATAAACCAAGCATTACAAGTATTACCGCACCTACAAATGTATGTACCGGCGCTACTGCTTCTCTCGTTTCAACCGTTGTTGCAAATGGAGATAACAATTTAACGTATGCATGGGCATTAAATGGAACTGCTGTACCCAATGGAAATGGCGCAACACTTGTAGTTCCTAATTTTCAGTCTGCTAATGCAGGCACCTATTCATTCACAGTTACCAATAGCTGTGGATCTACTAGCTCAGCAACCAATAATCAGAATGTAACCATTCAACTGATTACAACACCATCAATTGCAAGCATCAGCACTCAAAGTGTTTGTGTAAATAATAGTTTATTGGTTCCAACAACAATTACCAATCTGGGTAGCACAAGTCCTACCTACCAGTGGTATTTTAATGGCGCTGCAATTAGCGGTCAAACAGGTGCACAACTTAACATTAGTAATATCACTAGCGCTCAAGCAGGTAGATACTTTGTGTCTGTTAACAATGGTTGTACACCAACAATTAGCAGTAACGAATTTAATGTAACTGTACTTGATGCACCTAGCATACAAACACAACCAGCCGCACAAACAGAAGCTTGTACTACAACTAGTTTCACACTCTCTGTTGCTGCTAACAATACTCAATCGTATCAGTGGTTAAAAAATGATGCTACTATTGGTGGTGCTACTTCTAGTACTTACAATATCCCTTCTGTTGCTAGCTCTGATGCAGCAACTTATAAAGTTGTCGTATCAAACAGTTGTGGCTTTAACGTTACTAGTAATGCAGCAGTACTTGTTGTAA
>JBEGUD010000154.1:0-4693 GCA_041179065.1 Bacteroidota bacterium
TTAGCCAGTTTTGAGGCAATATTTTGTTATAAAATATTGATTATCAATAATATAAAAAATTATTGATTCACATATAATATGTTATTCATATGATA
Source organism: Bacteroidota bacterium (assembly GCA_041179065.1). Lineage (GTDB taxonomy): Bacteria > Bacteroidota > Bacteroidia > Chitinophagales > Chitinophagaceae > Sediminibacterium. The sequence goes on from JBEGUD010000154.1 coordinate 96, forward strand.
ATCATTCAGTATTAAGTCTTAAACACAGGGAGGCAAGAACTTTCTGTTATTTACTTTTTACGCTTCTGAAAGTGCAAAATGAGTACCGGAAGTAGGATTAAATTGGTTAAAGTGCCCACTATAAGGGTTAATGAAGTGAGCCATCCAAGCGCCTTGGTACCACCAAAATCACTGATACAAAAGATGATAAAACCCGCTATCAGCACTAGTGAAGTGTAGATAATACTTATTCCGGTGTGCTTGATGGTTTGAATGAGGGTTGGACTTACCTGGTTATTGTAATGCGGAAGCTCCTGTTTGTAATTGATTAAAAAACGGATGGTTACGTCTATTGCAATACCAAGTGCAATACTAAATATTAAAACGGTAGAAGGTTTTAATGCAATTCCCGCCCAACCCATAACACCTGCCGTAATCACGAGCGGAATAACATTGGGAATTAATGAGCAGAGTAAAATGCGCACCGATCTAAACAAATAAAGCATACAAAGTGCAATGAGTAAGAAAGCCCAAACAATACTTTCTTGCAGGCCTTTAATAATAAAACTAGAGCCTTCTAAAAAGGTAATGGTACTTCCTGTGAATGTCACTTTGTAATGCGCCGTATCAAAAATTTCATTGGCTTTTGTTTCAAAATCTTTTACGAGTAGAGGTAGTTTAGCACTTCCTATATCTTTCATATTAACACTGATACGCGCCACCTGCTTTGCACTATCCATAAAACTATTAAGCAGTTTTGCAACGCCTTCTTTTTTTATTTGCTTGCCCGAATCTTGTGGTGCTGGTGATTTTAAATAAGGACCCATAAACGCCAGATCACCTTCGTAAGGGATATCGTAACTTAAAGTGTCTCCATCGTAATAAGCCTGCTTTGCAAATTTTAATCCTTCCACAAATGAAAGCGGTCTTGCTGTTTCAGGATGCTGTGCGATATACACAGACAATTCTTCAATTTTTGAAATAGGCTGTGTAGTTCTAAGTAACCCATTTTTCTTTTTGGTATCCACCATGATTTCAAGTGGCATCACGCCTCCAAAATTCTGTTCAAACCATTTCAGGTCTGTGTAAATTTTATCTTGCTTGGGTAAGTCATCGACAATAAATCCTTCCGACTTTAATTTACTCATGCCTATAAGCGCAAATACAGTAATGACAATGGTTACACCGTACACCCAACGTGCATGATGGAATGTCCAACGCTCAATTTTTACCAATAATTTTTCTAAAATTTTATTGTCTAGGTAGCGGGTATGTTTTGCTTTAGGGGCTGGTAAATAACTGAGTACTGCTGGTATAAATATGAGTGATATAAAAAACAGCACCATAATGTTGATCCCGGCAACGAGTCCAAATTCTTTTAACAAAGCACTTTTTGTTAATGCGAAAACAGCAAAACCAATAGCAGCAGCAATATTGCAAAACAGGGTTACAATGCCCATTCGACCCACCATGGTAACAATGGCTTTGTCTTTGTCTTTGAGCTCCAAAAAAGCAGTATGGTATTTATTAAAAAAGTAAATGCAATTTGGAATTCCGATAACAACCACAAGTGGCGGTATAAGCGCTGTCAGTAATGTTATTTTATACCCAAATAAAACAACGGTTCCGAGGCTCCACACCACACCAATAGCCACCACTACCATACTCATGAACATGGCACTGATAGATCTAAAAAATAAGAGTAGTGTTAATGCCGATAAAACAAAGGAGGCAATTAAAAAAACATTCATTTCTTTTTTAATTCTATCAGCAACGATGGTTCTGATATAAGGAAGTCCACTTAAATGTACCGTCGAATTTGTTTCTTTTTCAAAAGTTTGAATCGCTGTATTGATAGCGCCAATGAGGGCTGATCTATTTTTTGAATTGATAATAGCGCCATCTAATGAAACGCCCATTAAATAAGCATTTGAACTAGGGCTATAGAGTAATGTTTTATAAAAAGGGAGTGACTTAAATATAAATGCGGCACTATCTAAAGCGGCTTGATTGTCATAGGGAGGTGTAAATATTTTTACAGACTTAAACTGCGCGTTTGCTGAATCGTTGATCAAATTAACAACATCTGGAATATTTAATATGGCTGTTACCCCTTGTAGGCTTTTGATTTTTTTTTGTAAATTGGCTACTGCATTAAAATAAGACTTCTCATAAAAATGATCTGTTTCAAAGCCAACCACCATGGTGTTGCCGTCTGTGCCAAAACGTTTTAAAAAAGCTTGGTAATCCTGGTATTTGGGATTATCGGTAGGAATCGCTCTAGTGAACTCGTAACTCAGTGCCACTTTTGATGCGTGATACCCCATAAAACAGGTACTTCCTAATAAAGCAAGGAGTAAAAAAACGCGACGTTTGATGATCCACTGACCTAAGGTATACCACATATAAGAGGGGTTTGGTTTTGCGGAGCAAAAGTCGGATAAAAAACTCAGTTTTCTTATATCTACATGACAAAGAAATAAGCAGTAGCCTGACATAGGGCGCCCACTAGTAAACCCATGTATACTTCTTTTTGGGTATGATCCGAAATATACAACCTACTAGTTGCAACGATGCCTGTTAGTAATAATACGCCAGCAATAACGAGGCCCATGGGTTGATGGTAATAAAATGCAAACAAAATAACAGCCATACTTGCACCACCCATTCCAATGCCATGCAAACTAATTTTATAAAAATTGTTTGCAATAAGTCCTACAGAGGTAGCCATAAAAATGCCCGTGTAAAAAAATTGTAAGGCCAAAGGCTGGTCTGTAAAATTTCTACTGAGATAATGCATCCACCAATAAAAAAACATGGTGATAATGTAAGGAATGATACGTTCTTTTTGTGTCCTTAAAAATATACTATCAGAAAACTTAAGTCGCCACAATAAAAAAACTGCAAAGGCTGGAAAAAATGCAGTCATCCAAAAGACACTAAACAAGCGGAGCTTTAATTGCCAAGGTGTAATGCCTGCAAACTCATACGGGAAAAGCGTCATGAGTAATAAAAAAATATACGTTGGTATAAATAGCGGATGTAGTACATAAGAAACAACTTGCGCCAAAAAGCGAAGGATGGGATGCGTTGAAGTGGTCGTAGTTGTTGTCATATATCTTATAATTCTTTTCGTAAACGTGCTACCGGAATATGCAACTGTTCTCTATATTTTGCAACCGTTCTTCTTGCAATATTATAGCCTTTTTGTTGCAGCATATCGGTTAAAATCTCATCACTGAGTGGAACATGTTTTTGTTCCGACTCTATGAGCTCACTTAGTATTTTTTTAACCTCCCTAGTGCTCACTTCTTCTCCTGTATCTGTACTTAAAGATTCACTAAAGAAAAATTTAAGCCTGAAAGTGCCAAACTCTGTTTGAACAAACTTACTATTAGCAACCCTGCTTACCGTAGAAATATCCAACCCCGTTTGCAGCGCAATGTCTTTTAAAATCATGGGCTTTAAAGCAGTTTCATCGCCAGACAAAAAGAAAGCTTTTTGGTGCACTAAAATTGCTTTCATTGTATTAGTAAGTGTTGCCTGACGCTGTTCAATCATATCAATAAACCACTTGGCTGCATCAATTTTTTGTTTGATAAAAAGTACTGCTTCTTTTTGACGCGGATCTTTTTTGCTGCCTTTTTCATAGTCCTTTAACATGTCGCGATATCCTTCACTAACCCGAAGATCAGGTGCATTTCTACTATTTAAAGTGAGCTCTAATTGACCGCCATTGTTAAGTACATAAAAATCAGGAATGATATAGGTTTGTGCCTTATCAATATTTGTAAAATTGCCGCCCGGCTTAGGATTTAATTTTATAATTTGGCCTACTACTTCTTTTATTTCGGTATCGGTTAATTCAAGTTGACGCTGAATTTTTTCGTAGTGCTTTTTGGTAAACTCCTCAAAATATTTTGTAAGTATCGTGATGGCTAATTGTACAGATTTCCCTTCTGATTTTTTTCTTTTTAACTGAAGTAGGAGGCACTCCTGCAAATCTCTGGCACCAATGCCTGCTGGATCAAATTCTTGTATGCGTACAACAATTTTTTCAATCTCTTTTTCACTTACTTCTATGCCTTGTCTAAAGGCTAAATCATCTGCAATTGAACTTAGTGCTCTGCGCAAATAACCATCATCATCTAGGCTACCTAAAACTTGTTCTGCAATGGTATAATCACGTTCATCAAGCTCTAACATACCTAACTGATCCGTTAACAATTCATGAAAACTCGTTTCAATTTTAATAGGAATAACAGCGTTGTCATCCAGTTCAGGATAATTATCATCCTTTAATTTATAATCTGCTATTTCTCCGTCGTCATCTACAATAAATTCTGTGTTGTCGGCAGGATCATATTCATCTAAGGGAGCCGGCTCATCATCAGCTATTTCAGATTCAAATTCGTTATCAATATCTTCTCCAAATTCAATGTCTTTTTCACCTTCGGCCATTTCTAACGCCGGATTTTCTTCTAATTCGGATTGAATTCTTTCTTCCAAATTAGCAGTAGGCACCTGCAACAGTTTCATAAGCTGAATCTGTTGGGGCGATAGCTTTTGTAATAGTTTTTGTTGAAAAGATTGACTTAAAGACATCCGTGAAATTCAAG
>JBEGUD010000155.1:0-14879 GCA_041179065.1 Bacteroidota bacterium
ACGCGTTTGCTTTTGTGGTAACAATCGAAAAAGTGTCCATGGTTTCACCGGTTTCTTTATCGGTCCAGGGTTGATAAATTCCTGCCATATAAAAAAGGGGCTGATTTGTAAGTGTAATAAAATAAGGGTAGGCGATTTCTTTTTTGGCGCCAGCGGGTTTGTAATGCCTCCACTCATAAAAGCCGCTAGAAAGTACGAGGCATCTATGGTTCAGTGCAGCGCGTTTAAAAAGTTTGCTTTCTAATAATCTTTCGGCGGTGGCATTGAGTGTGTTAAATTTTTCTCGGCCTACCTGAGCTTCTTGGGTATTTTTTACCCAGGGGGCAATCAGTTCCCAATGCGCATTTTCGATGGTAAAATTTTGAGTACTGCCCTTAATGATGGGCCAATTATGATAGCTGAATCCACTTTGCAGCGGCCTATTTATGGGGTCTAATTGTTTGGTTGTGCCAGAAAGGGAAATGGCAGCTCCTTTTGGAGCGACTAGGCTGTTAAAATAACACATGCTTAAAGGTACTAAAAGCGGTTATTCGAACTCTAAATCAGAAAGGTATGATTCCCAAGTGATTAGGGTGTAAGTGTTTGGTTTGTTTGGCATGTTGTATGTATCTATACTATAAAAAACACGCAAAAAAGAAAATTGTTGAAAGGTGCTGAAAGTTATATGTACAAAATCATAATATAATTAAAATACTTAATGCGTAAATCGTTTATTCTCTATTTATGTTAAAATGTTAAACAAAAGTTAAGCCGAACTTAATAATTTACATTATTTTTAGTGCTGCTTAATATAGTTGATACCCTCAATTATAATGTGTTTAAACCCAAAATTAACCAAATGAAGAAAAATTTGTACCTGATGCTGGTGATGTTCTTTTCGCTGAACATAGCACTAGCTCAAACTACAACTGTTACTGGAAAAATCACAGACGCAAAAGGTGCGGCTGTTGAATCTGCAACAGTGAAAGAAAAAGGAACAAGCAATGCAACAACTGCAGATGCGAATGGCCTTTTCAAGATTACAGTAAAGCAAAATGCTGTTTTGCAGATTTCTGCAACAGGTTTTGCAAGTTTTGAAGTTGCTGCTGCTAAAGCAAGCAAGATTACACTTCAAGAATCAGTAGATAACTTATCTGAAGTTGTTGTTACGGCTTTAGGTGTTAAAAGAGAAAAGAAAGCCCTTGGTTATTCTGTTCAGGAAGTTAAAGGAGAAAACTTAACGATTGCAAAATCAACAGATGTAAGTACTTCTTTAGCTGGTAAAGTAGCAGGTATTCAAGTAGTAGGTTCTCCTAGTTCTGCATTCGATAATGGTAGTATCTTAATTCGTGGTGTTACTGGTTTAGGACCACAAGAGCCTATTTTTGTTGTGGACGGAACCATTACCAACCAATCTGCTGTTATCATGGATAACGTAGAAAATTTGTCTGTGTTAAAAGGACCTGCAGCAACTGCATTATATGGTCAAAGAGCAGCAAACGGTGCGGTAGTAATTACGACTAAAAGAGGTTCTCGTAAAAAATTCAGTGGTGTTGAAGTAAACCTAGGTGCAACTTTTGAAAAAATTGCATTATTACCTCCTTACCAAAATGAATATGCAGGTGGTTATTCATCTTCATACACAAACAAAAACTCTTTAGGTACTGGTTATTTAGATGATCAAGGTTATTATATTTTCAACTACGATCCAACGGTACACCCTGCATCTTGGGCATCTTTCCAAGGTCAAAAAATGTTGGAGTATGGTGCGGATGAAAGTTGGGGACCAAAAATCAATGGTTCAATGTACCGTGCTTATTGGAGCTGGTATCCAGGTAAAGAATTTGGTCAGTTAACGCCAATGGTTGCTCAACCAAATAACGTTAAAGACTTTTTCCAAACAGGATTAAACCTAAACAACTCTGTTGCATTTACTTCAGGTGGTGAAGGACATAATTTTAGATTGACTTATGGTAACCAACAAAGAACACTCGTAATCCCTAATGCAAATAGAGATCAACATCAGATTGCTTTAAACGGTTCTTTCGATGTTGGTAAAAAAATGACCATCTCTACAGATGTTACATATACAACCTTTGCTACAAAAGGTGCTCCTGCAGAAGGATATGATTTATCTGGTTTGAATATTACGCAAAACTTTAACCAATGGTTCCAAAGACAATTGGATATGGATCGTATGAAGCAGTACCGTGAAGCTGATGGTAGTTTAAATTCTTGGAACATTGGTGATCCAAATGCTACAGGTGATTTTTCTTCTTATGGTATACCTCAGTATTGGGATAACCCTTATTTTGTTGTTGCAGAAAACTATACAACACAAAAGCAAAATAGACTTGTTGGAAATATTGGTTTCAATTACAAGTTCAACAATCATTTGAGTCTTCAGTCAAATGCTAGAATGAACTCTTATTATAATGAGAATGATGGTAGAATGGCTACAGGTTCTTTAACCTTACCATATTACAGACAAGCTCAAAACCAATACAAGGAAATGAACTATGAAGCCAATTTAATTTATAAAAATAAATTTGGTGCATTTTCTGTAGATGGTTTAGCAGGTGGTAACATCAGAAGAAATAGTTACAGCCAAATGTCATTGGCAACAGAGGGTGGTTTAAGCTCTCCTAACTATTTTGATATTGCTGCTTCAGTTTCTCGTCCTTCTTATTCTAGAGGTTATGAGAAAAAAATTGTTAACTCATTTTATGGTAAAGCTTCTGTTGGTTACAAAGACTTCATCTTTGTGGATGCAACCCTTCGTAACGACTGGTCTTCTGCACTTCCAACAGCTAACAACTCTTACCTATATCCTTCTGTAAGTACGAGTTTTATCTTTACAGAATTTTTGAAAACAAGTTGGTTGACTTATGGTAAGTTACGTGCGTCTTATGCGAGCGTAGGTTCTGACCTAGGTGCTCACTCACTTGACTTAGCAATTAACAACGGATCTTTCTACGGTAGCAACGCTTCTGTATCAATTGGTAACCAATTTAAAGGTGGTGGTATCCGCCCAGCTTTAACAAAAGCATATGAATTTGGTGTTGAATTAAAGTTATTCAAGAAAATTGGATTTGATGCAACGGTGTATCAAAACAACAACACCGATCAAATTTTAGGTGTTGATGTATCTCCTTCAAGTGGATTCTCAACTGCACAAATTAACGCTGGTAACATCGTTAGCCAAGGTATTGAGTTATCATTAAATGGTAAGCCTATCGAAACCAAAAATTTCGTTTGGGAAACTAGCATCAACTGGGCTAAAAACCGCAATGAAATTAAAGAGTTAGCTCCTGGTATCAATACATACTTATATGCAACCAACCGTTACGATACGCGTTTAGAGCATAGAGTAGGTGGTCAGTGGGGTACTTATTACGGAAGAAAGTGGAGAACAGATCCAACTTCTGGTAAAACTTTAATTGATGCAACAGGTCAACCTTTGTATGATATTAATAAAGAAATTGGTACCGTATTACCTAAGTTTACAGGTGGTTTATTTAACACATTCCGTTATAAGAATTTTGATTTAGCATTTTCTATCGATTTTCAAAGCGGTGGATTGTTTTACTCTGAAACAAGAAACTTTAATTCAGGTACTGGTTTGTCACAAGAAACTGTGGGTGTAAACGATAAAGGTAACGACTGGAGAGATTATCCAGGAACATACTCTACTGCTACTGGTAATGCTGGTAACGGTGGTATTCGTATCCCGGGTGTTTTTGCAAACGGCGCTTTAGTTGGTAAAGAAAACAACAGATATATTTCTGCTCGTGCATACTGGTACACAGCGCGTCAACGTGATGCTAGCAATGTATTATTAGATGCATCATTTATCAAATTACGTGAAGTAAGATTTGGTTATAGCATTCCTGCTTCTGTATTAAAGAAAATGCCATTTGCTAAATCAGCAAACTTTGGAGTTATTTTACAAAACGCATGGTTAATTTGGGCTACAACGAAGCAATGGGGTATCGACCCATCTGAGTTAGAAGTGTTTTACAGAGAAGGTGGACAGCTTTCTTCTACACGTCAACTTGGTGTTAACTTACGTGTAACCTTCTAATACATCTTCGTAAAAAAACTTAAAAACAACAACGATGAAAAAAATATTAATTCTTATAGTTGTACTTGCAACGTTGCAGAGTTGTAATAAGTTTGGCGATACCAACGTGTCTCCAACACTTCTTACAAAAGCATCTACAAGTGCCTTATTAACCAATTCGCAACAAGCGATGAAATCTGTTATGTTTAATAACAGATTGGCAAACCTTTATGTACAGCACTTATCGGAAGGTCCTTATCCGGGTTCTTCTTTATACAGTGATCGTAATGCTAGTTTTGCTGGATGGTATGTTGGACCATTGTATGATTTACAAACAATCATCAATTACAACAACACAGGTTCTCCTTCTACCATTGGAAATGGTTCTAAAGCCAACCAAATTGGTGCTGCTAGAATCCTTAAAGCTTTTTACTTTTTACGTATGACAGATATTTGGGGTGATATCCCTTATTCTGATGCATTGAAAGGTAGCACTGCGTATTCTCCAAAATATGATACACAAGAATCTATCTATACCGATTTATTTAAAGAGTTAACTGAAGCAGTGGCTCAAATTAAAGAAAATGAAGCGGGTGTAGTAGGTGATGTACTATTCAATGGTGATATGGCTGCTTGGAAGCGTTTTGCAAATACCGTTCGTTTAGCAATGTCTGTGCGTTTATCAAAAGTAAACGCTGCAAAAGGTAAAACTGAATATGCTGCTGCTATCGCTGCTGGTGTAATTGGTAGCAATGCTCAAAATATCATGTATAAGTTTATCGCCGGCGATCCTAACAACTACAATCCTTGGTATGATAACTACTCTGTAAGTAATCGTAACGACTATGCAATCAGCAAAACAATGACTGATTACATGGAGCCAAAAGCGGATCCACGTTTACCAATTTATGGTGAAGTGTTAGCGAGTGGTTTAGTTAAAGGTTTACCTTATGGTAGAAACGCTGCTGTAAATATCCCTGCTGCTTATAGCCGTATTGGTGCTGCATTTAGAGGTCAAGGTTCTCCACTTTCTATTTATAACTATGCCGAAGTTTTATTCTTGCAAGCAGAAGCTGCAAAGCTTGGTTATACAACTGGTGGTGATACTGATGCCGAAGCAAAGTACAAAGCTGCTATCAAAGCATCTTGGGAAATGTATGGTGTTTATGATGCAACTAAATACAATGCATACATCGCTCATGCTGATGTAGCGTATTCAAGTGCTAATGCGCACAAGCAAATTTTAACTGAAAAATGGGTTCATAACTACTTAAGCTCTTGGGAAACTTGGTGCGATTGGAGAAGAACTGGATTCCCTGTATTAACTGCTGCAGTTGATAGAGTTGATTCTAGAGGTATTCCTTTCCGTTTAGGTTATCCTCCAACAGAGGCTTCTTTAAACCCAACAAATTATAAAGCTGCTGTTGCTGCCTTAGGTGGAACAGACGACAACTACGGTAAAATGTGGTGGTCTAAGTAAATCGTTCTCGTATTTATCTTGGTTTTTAAGAAGGAGGTCGTTTTTACGATCTCCTTTTTTTTGTACCTGGTTCTTTTAACAAGGCAATTAGTTTTGAAAGATGTTTCTTGTAAACTGCCCTTGGTGAAGATGCTGTATGTACACAAATAGAAGCCGCTTTCCCAACTACTTCGCCCATCATGCCGCAAGTTCGCATTACTCTTACTGGTCCAAGACCTGTTTTGGTGACACTAATATTTCTGCCAGCCATAAATAAATTTGAAATATTTCTGCTGTATAGCGTTCGATATGGTGCCCAATAAAGATTGCCGTATTGGTATGCTTCCCCTCTAGTATAATCGGCAATAAATTCGTTTCCTTCAAACCCGTCTTTAAATTCTTTTTTTGGTGTGTGAAGGTCTACATGCCAAGAACATGGGAATGCGGCATCTTCAAATTTTGTGTGATTTTTAAAATCTTCGGCATCTAATACAACATCTCCCATTAAACGTCTTGACTCACGTTTGCCAGCAATATACGCCGACCAGCCTAAACGGTGATTGGGATACATTTTGTCTACATTCTTTAAAGTATCCCATGCTCCATACATAGCTCTGAAGTTATGGTCTCTAATAAGTTCAATTTGATTGACTTGATCTTTATTAAAACCACTTTCCCAATACCACATGTTCGCAAAGGAATCTAATCCAACAAGACCATCTGTTTTTACGCCTTTTCTCCCTGGGAAAGGTTTGTCTGAAAGATCTAATGCCCATGGGCACCTTGGAAACGGTTGGGCATAATCGCCTATTTCGCATTTTAGTGCAAGTGCACTTTTATCTTTACAGTCGCAATTGAGTACTTCTTCTTTATTTGTTGCATCAAGTACATTAAATAAATTTGAACTTCCCATTAAGTTTTCGACTTTGTATTCATGGTCAGCTCCTGCTTTGAACCCAATAACAGCATCGCCTGTGCAATCTGCAAATAAATTTGATTGTAGTTTTAATTGTTTTCCAGAGCGAATGTGCTGAATTACGATAGCTTCAATTTTATTTCCTTTCACAAGTACATCTATAGCCCTGTTTTCTATGAATAATTCAATATTTGGTTCGGCTTTTATTTTTTCTAATTTGAGTTGATCATCATAATGCCTTGCATCTACTCCATTTAAAACCTGACCTGGGGCTTTTACGATTTTTGGTAAAATTTCATTTACAATATCGCCCACATGTGCGTATGGTTCTTTATTAGTATGTCCTTCTGGCCAAACCCTTACTTCTGAGCTTCCATTTCCACCTAATACGGGCCTGTCCTGAATAAGCGCTACTTTTACACCCTGACGGGCAGCTGCAATTGCGGCGCAAGTGCCTGCTAAGCCGCCTCCAACAACAATAAAATCAAATGTGCCACCATTTGCAGGTTTATCAGGATGTCCATTAATTTTTCTTCTAAATTTAGTTAGAGATTGAACATCATTTGTAGGTTCAAAGTTTACATCTTTACAAAATAAGATTGCTTCGCACCTGCCTTCAAAACCTGTTAAATCATGTAATGCAATTTTAGCGTTTTTTCCAACGGTTACAGTTTTACCATCATGCCAGTGCCAGTCTGCTCCTTTGGTTCCAAAGGTTTCTTCTAAAGGGTTGTCATTGATTAATAATTGAAATTTTCCAGGAGCTCCTGGTGCATTCCAAGGTGCTACCCAATCTTTGGTACGTACCCATACGCGGTAGGTTCCTTCAGAAGGGAAGGTAATTTGAGTGGTTGCGTCGTTCACAGGAATGCCTAATCCATGTGCTAATAGATAGGGGCTTCCCATTTTTTCCATAGACTGCTGGTCTATATTCCATCCACCAAAATTTTCAAATTGTTCAGCTTCAAGAAATACGAATTCATTTGAATTGTTATGCCAATCAAAAGCCTTTGCCCCTGTTAAGCTGCTGGCAAGTAAAACAAGGCTAGTATTGCCAAGGGTGCCTATAAAATTGCGACGATTCATACGATTTAAATTATCAAATTAAAAATAGGGCATTTTGATTGTTACATTTCGAGCTTTCAATGATTCGATTTTAACTACTTCTTGCTGTGAATGATTAAATTCAATCTTTTAATAAGTTGGGTTTGAAATGTAAGTATATTTTAGTTTAGAATTCATGTAAGTCAAACTTAATAATTATGCAAATACGCCGGACAATATGTTTTGTTTTGATTTTCCAGTTATCCTGTTTTATCGGAATTTGCCAAAATCATATGCTGGATGCATATAATGTAAAATGGACAACCCAAAGTAATAACGCATCTGAGTCCATGCCTTGTGGTGGCGGTGATATTGGCCTTAATGTTTGGGTAGAAAAAGGAGATGTTTTATTTTATATGTCTCGCAGTGGTGCTTTTGATGAAAATAATGTATTTCCTAAATTTGGAAGAACACGGATAAAGATACTGCCTAATCCTTTTGAAGGAGGTGAATTTTTACAAGAGTTAAAATTAAGAGATGGGTATGTATTAATTACAGGAAAGAAAAATAAGTTACATGTTACTGTTAAAATATGGGTAGATGTATTTAATCCAGCAATTCACGTTACTGTAGAGAGCAATCAGTTGATACAGGTTGAGTCTATATATGAAAGTTGGCGCACAGAAAATTTACAATGGACAAATCCTTCTCAAACATGGGCTAGCCTTGGTTTTAGAGATGCGCCATTTAAAGCAACTATTTTTGCAGACTCCATTCAGTTTCAAAAAAATGATATTTTATTTTATCATCAAAATAGGGATAGTACGCTTTTTGATGCAACTGTAAAACAGCAAGGATTAGAAGCTATTAAAAATGAACTTTGGAATCCGCTCAAGGCTTTAACATTTGGCGGAAAAATGACAGGTAATAATTTTGTAGCTGCAGGGACAGTTTCAGGAATTTATGCTAATACTACGTATAAAGGCTGGAAAATAAGAAGCAAGAGTTCCTCCAAAAAACATGATGTAAATATTTTATTGCATATAGATCAGGCAGCCTATTTAGAAACTTGGAAAACCGGTTTGTATCAAATTGAAGAGCGTGCTTTTAAAGAATATGATAATGGGTCTATAGCGTCAAAAAAATGGTGGAATGCTTTTTGGGATAGGAGTTATATCATTATAGATTCTAGTCAAAGAGATACATCTAACACGCAATGGAAAATAGGTCAAAATTATCAATTGTTCAGATATCAACTTGGATGCAATGCGTATGGTAAATATCCTACAAAATTTAATGGAGGATTGTTTACTTTTGATCCAGTTTATATCGATAAAAACCTCCCCTTTACGCCAGATCACAGAAATTGGGGCGGGGGTACATTTACGGCTCAAAATCAACGTCTTGTTTATTACCCAATGTTTAAGTCTGGGGATTTTGATATGCTGCCTTCGCAATTAGACTTTTATACACGCGCGTTAAAAAATGCAGCATTGAGAACTCGATTTTATTGGGGGCATGAAGGAGCGTCATTTACTGAACAACTAGAACATTTTGGTTTACCATTAGCCACTTCTTATGGTTGGAATAGACCTTTGAAATTTGATAAAGGTGTTGAGTTTAATTATTGGTTAGAATATTTATGGGACACCCAGCTTGAATTTTGTTTTATGATGCTAGATCTACAAAAGTATACAGCAAAAGACATTTCGAATTATATCCCATTTATTGAAAGCTGCCTTACCTTTTTTGAATCCCATTATGAGTATGAAGCGCTTTCAAGAGGCCGGCAAGCATTGGATGGTGATGGTAAGCTAATCCTGTATCCTAGTTCAGGTGCAGAAACGTACAAAATGGCATACAATTCAACTTCTACCATTGCTGGACTTACAGCAGTGCTAACAAAACTAATTGAATTGCCGGCACCATATCTTTCTGCAGAGAAAAAAGCGCACTGGTCAAAAATGTTGACTAAAATACCTGCTATTGCGTTTCGAGAAAAAGAGGGCTATAAAACTATTGCGCCAGCATGGACATGGGCAAGAATCAACAATCAAGAAATCCCGCAACTGTATCCTGTTTTTCCATTTAGCTTATATGGTATTGGTTTGCCTAATTTAGATATAGCTATTAATACCTGGAAGTATGGTACTGATGTTCCAATTCAAAAAAATTATATTAGTTGGCATCAAGATGCAATTTTTTGTGCAAGATTAGGATTGACAGCAGAAGCTATGGATTTGACAATAAAGAAATTCAAAGATGCCGATCGTAGATTTCCTACATTTTGGGGACCCGGTCACGACTGGGTGCCAGACCATAACTGGGGCGGAAGTGCTATGGTGGGTTTGCAAGAGATGCTTATGCAAACTGTAGATAAAACTATATACCTAATGCCTGCTTGGCCTAAACACTGGGATGTCAAATTTAAATTACATGCCCCACATAATACCATTATTGAAGGACAGCTTAAAAATGGTAAATTAGAAAATTTATTGGTAACACCAAAGTCTCGATTTAATGATGTTGTTATCATGCTAAAATAAATACTTATGAATATTGATAAAATGAAGTACTTCAGATTTTGTTTTTTATTTTTTCAATTGATTGTGTGTAGTCAAACAATTGCACAAACACGAATTTTTACTATTGATTCAAACTACTTAGATCGCCATGATATAGTCTATAATACACCTGCCTATGAAGGGTTTGAGGGTTTTCCTCTTGGAAATGGTGATTTAGGTGGTATGATTTGGAATACAAATAGTGGGTATGAAATTCAAATAAATAAAAATGATTTGTTTGAAGCTAATAATGAAGAATCAAATGCTACATTACGTAATGGCGTCCGATTAAATATTGACCTTGGTGCCCCTGCAAATGATTGGTTGTATTTAAATGATTTTAAAGGTAAGCTGTCATTAAAAAATGCACAGGCTACTTTTGACTCGAAAACTCCGTTCATGCACAATCAGTTAAATACTTGGGTGTCTTCAGAAAAAAATTTGTGGTTTTTTGAGTTAAAAAGTGACGCAAAAGAATGGTTAAAGGCAGGCACAAAAATGCGCATATCTCTTGATCGATGGGGTAGTAGAACATTTCCAGGTTGGTACGGTCATTTTTCAAAAGATACAAAAAGTGGATTGAGCAACTCAAAAACTTATATTAAGGGTAGCGATATTATTCTTGAAGTAACATATAAAAATTTAAAATTTGCTGTTGCTTGTAGGGTTTTAGGTGAAGAATCGGTTGCATCTATTGTTAGTGACAATAAACTAGAGATAGCGTCTAAGCGATTGGCATCCAATCGAAACATATCTGTTATTGTTTCATTTGTGACTTCATATGAATCTCAAAATCCTGTAGTAGATGCGCTAGCACTTTTGCAAAAGATAGAACAAAAAAATATTACACAACAAAAATTGGCGCATCAAAAAGTTTGGCATAATTTCTGGAAACAATCTTTTGTTCACTTGTCAAATGATTATATAGAAAACACATATTATCTCAGGCGTTACTTGATGGCTAGTTCTTCTAGAGGAAAGTTTCCTGTAGTATTTAATGGTGGATTATGGAATTGGAATCATGACGTTCGTAATTGGGTGACACCGCATCATTGGAATACCCAACAACAATATTGGGGACTTGCCGCTCAAAATGATTGTGAGTTGATGTTACCTTATTTAAATACTTATTTTGATTTGATGCCTTACGCAAAAAAGTTTGCAGCGCAACGAGGCACTCAAGATGCACTATTGTGGGCTGAGCCTCATGATTTTTTTGGGAGTATGACATTTTGGGAACGCGGGGACATGATCAATAACTTTACACCAGCTAGTCAAATCGCTAGTTTATTTTGGGAATATTATCAATTTACTGCCGATACCTCATTTTTACGCCAAAAAGGCTACCCATTTATGAAAGGTTCGGCAGCATTTTATTTGCAAAAACTTAAGTGGGATAGTGTAAAGCAACAATATTATATTTTCCCTTCTCAAGCTTATGAAAGTCCAAGAACCAATCAATTGCTGAATCCTATCACAGATAGGAATATGATTATTTCAAATTTTAGTAATTGTATACGAGCGGCTCAAATACTTGATATTGATTCAAAAAAAGTAATACAATGGCAACATGTTTTGGATCACATGTGGGATATACCATATCGAAACTTGCCTGTTATTGGTGAAGTAATTGATTTGGCTTGGTATCCCGACAGTAGTTTATTTCCAAAGATAAATGACCATGGAAAATGGCTGAATGCAATGAGTCAAAACACATCTATCGTTTTTCCTGCTGGCATTTTGGGAATCGATCAAAAAAATACGCGGGCATTTAATGCTGTTTCTAATATTATTTACAATCATTCACCATCTGTAAATGCTATTACACCAGATCCAATTGTTGCTGCAAGAATTGGACTTGGATCAGAGGTTTTGAAAATGATGGAAAATGGTATACGTCGTTTACAGCATTTTCCACAAGGATTGTTTTATAATATAGATCATTGGTATAATTTATCCAGATATAAAGACTCACTTTCTGCGCCAGATATTAATGCGCAAAGAGACTACATTTATGACGAAAGATCTCAATATCCCAATAAGCTACCTGCAAAACCATTTATTCAGTCTGGTTTAGAGCCACAAAGTATTTATGGCGCTGCTGTTAATGAAATGCTGATGCAAAGTAATGAGGGGAAGATTAGAATTTTCCCAGCAATACCTTCAAATTGGCCAGCAGCTTTTACCTTACTAGCTAGGGGCGCTTTTTTAGTTTCTGCCGAAATAAAAAAAGATGGAACAGTTCCAGCTGTATTTATTGAAAGTAAAAAAGGGGGTGAGTGTAAGTTGGTTAATCCATGGTTAGGTCAAGATGTATCGGTTATAGAATATGGAAATATTGGTATGCCTTTAGTATTCAAGGTTTCTACTGATCAAATTATTTCTTTTGTCACAAAGCCTAATAAATCTTATTTAATAGCACCAAAGAATAGTGTAGATAAAATCAATGTAACCCATTATTTTTCAACCCCCAATCAAGCTCCAAAAATATTTTTTGAAGCTACTTTGGGCAAAGAGAGAAATTTTTAAGGATTTATTATCTTTTTAACAAAAGTGGGATAGCGATATTCATGGAATGGGCTCTGTTATCAATACCCATTGCCCCGAAAAGATAAATTGGTATTCCATTTTCGATAAGTAAGCATGGTCTTTCTAGTTTGTCATCCAATTTCGTGCCAGTTTCATCAAATATTTCTTTTCCAATTACCATTGGATATGTTGTAGGCTTCCAGTTAATACCATCAGATGAAGATAGAAGTGCTAGCGCCCCAGAAACGCCAGTAAATTTGCCAATAACATCTCGCACGATGGCATAATTGATACCTTTATAGTTCCAAATAAACGGGTCTTCTGCAATCATCCAAGCGTCTTTATAAGAACTATTTTTTTCTTCAAATATGGGAGAATTATTTTTGATAAATGGACCAGTTGCAGCCGAGGAAAAAGCTACGCCAAAACGAACCTTACCGCCCTGGTATTTACCATTTTTCTCTACTTGCTTATACACCATTATAAATCTTCCGTTTTGATCAATTGTAACGGCGGGATTTGAAACTAGCATTGCATCAGGAGCAGTTGAATCTTGGCTTGCCTCTAATATTGGTTTATCAAAACGCGTCCATTGGCCTAACGGATTATCTGATATTGCTACACCAATGCGCTGATTGTTTCTATAATTATACCAAGCAGGGGAGTATGCAAAATTTGGTGTTATAGGGGCAGATCCTGTTGTGCCCATGTAGTATAAGTAATATTTTCCTTGATGTATGATAACTGTAGGGTTATGGGTGCAAACGCCATCCCAATATTTTTTATCTCTCTTACTAAAAATTACTTTTACGTGACTATACGGTCCTTCTGGTTTTTCAGAAAATGCCAATGCTATTTCAGAATCTGTAATCCATGCTTCATGTCCTTTAGCTTTAGGCCACCTGCTATAAAACATATAATACCCAATTTTAGGTGCTTTAACCACCGAGCCGCACCAAATATTGTAAGCACTATCTAAAAACTTATTTTTTAATGGGAGTGGTTGAATCATCGAACTGATATTAAGCCGCTCTATGTTCCTCAGATTTTCTGTCTTATATTGTCTAGCTAATTGGGCAGTAGTTTCATAGCTAAAAATGGCCATTAAAAAACAAATTATGGCCACTCTCTGTATTTTTAACCCCATTTGTTTAAATTTTTAGTTCGAAAGTATGGCTTTATTTATTTAAAAATACAGCTTTGTATATTTGTACTGGCACGATTGATTTTATGAAAAAGAAAGCTTTATTCATTATACAACTATGTTTAACATTTGGCAGTATTGCCCAAGCACAAAAACATTTCGTGTATAAACCAATTCTTAAATTTACGCCTCAAAAATCGGACAGTTTAAAATACAGTCCTGTTAATATTTTAGCGCCTAATAATTATGTTAAAGGCCTTGCGTTTTTTTGCAAGCAAGAATGGCAATTTGAAAAGCGCACAAAAATACCTTTCCGTTTTAGGTTAGGTATTTTAGATTACGTTAATAAATTAGAAGGAAAGAAGTAGTTTAATACAGTGCAAATGTTTTAATCATTGGTGCGCTTGTTGCTTCTTTAATGATAAGCCTTACAGCTGTTGCCTTTAAGGGCGTATCCAATAGTCCAATGTATTTGTGTCCAATACAAGTCCCTTCTTTGATTGTTTTCCACTCGCCATTTATGTTCGCTTCAATTATAAAAGACCTAACACGTTCGCCTTCTTGAATGTTTTCTTGTAGAACTATTTTGCTAAAAGATTTTTGTTGAGGAATATTGATCGTATAATCTTTTTGTTGAGGCGCTAAGGAAGCCACCGGTGTTTTAAATACTTTTTTAATGCTATCACCCCAGGCTGTAAGCATTTCAACATCTGCTTTTGGAATGAGGCCTCTATTGTCTGGTGTAATGCCAAGTATCAGTGTAGAATTGTGCCCCACCGACCCGTAATACATGTTCATCATTTTATCGAGTGGGTTTACATGATGGTCTTCGTTAGGATTCCAGAACCAATCATGTCCACCTTTGTGGCCACGTAATGGCGCATCACTCATGGCAGGCATCCAAAATTTGCCAGCAGGGTCGCCAGTTTTAAGCAGTGCAAAATTGTTGGCAAAAATGGTTTCTTGTTTTACCGCATGTGAAAACACAAAAGGGAAGGTAGACCAGGAAGGGTAGGGCACTGTTCCAGATTCGGAGCCACCCCATCTAAAGTCGGCCTTTTGTGCGTTATGGTAAAAAAGACAATTGGGTTGATACTTTGTAACAATGGGTAAAATGTTGGGTCCATTTTTTGAAGGATCATCGGCGCCGCCATCAAACCAAATCATAAATAATTTGCCAT
>JBEGUD010000156.1:0-7863 GCA_041179065.1 Bacteroidota bacterium
AGTAACGAAATTGACTTTACAAAAAACTATATAGAGCTCCAACAAATGCGCTTAACCGACAAAGTATCGGTTGTATTTAACACAAGTGGCATAACCGATGATTTACAAATTGCGCCCCTACTATTTATTCCATTTGTAGAAAACGCGTTTAAATATGGTGTAAGTACAAAAGAAGCTACCAGCATTGACATACAAATTCATGCAACAAAAAGCCAAATTGCATTTCATGCCACCAATACAGTGGCTACCAATATTTCAACGCATTTGGACAGCACGGGCATAGGTATTAACAATGCCAAAAGAAGGCTTGCACTTTTATACCCGGGCATGCATGAGCTTAATATAAGTAACAAAGACAATACCTATCAAGTTTCTTTACACATTAACTGCTAATTGTATGATTACATGTATTGCCATAGATGACGAACCACTTGCACTAAAAATAATTGAAGAATACTGTTCTAAAATTTCGTTCTTACAACTGGTTCAAACATTTAGTGACACGGATGCGGCACTCGCCTACTTAAAAGAAAATAAAGTAGACGCTTTATTTTTAGATATACAAATGCCTGATATTACAGGTATTGAATTTTACAAAACCCTCCCTAATAAACCAATGGTTGTTTTTACAACCGCTTATAAAGATTTTGCGGTAGAAGGATTTAATGCAGACGCCGTAGATTATTTATTAAAACCATTCGAATACGACCGCTTTTTAAAAGCAGCCTATAAAATTAAAGAATACACCGAGTTTTTAAGTGCGCAAGAAGTACAACTCAACTCCATTTTTGTAAAGGTGAACTACGAGATTATGAAAATTAATCTGAAAGACGTAGACCTCATTGAAGCCCTAGACGACTATATTAAAATCTATACAAAACCCAGCCCTGTTTTAACCTTAATGACCCTCAAGGGCATATTGGAAAAATTACCCCCTCGAGATTTTATTCGGGTACACCGCTCCTACATTGTCCCCATTAGTAAAATAGACAGGTTTAGTAAAAGTAAAATTTGGGTAGGTGAAAAAGAAATTCCTATTGGAAGCAGCTACGGAAGCGTTTATGATCAGCTATTAGCGCATAGCCAGGCCAAATAACAGTTCCTTTTATTCCATTCCAAAACAGCATGGCTTTTTTATACTTTTCTTAAGAGATAAGCCCTGCATTTACAAGCAGGAAACTTGTAATTTAGCGTCATGAAAATGCGCTTTACCCTTGTTGCAATTATTGGCACCACTTTACTTACTGCTAGCTGCATGAATACCCTACATGCGCAAAGTATTCCTAAGAACTGGCAAGCATTAGACCCCAGTGCCGATAAGGTATTAGGCATTAGTTTACAAAAAGCATACGACTTCCTAAGTAGTAAAAATAAAAAAGCCACCCCTATTATTGTAGCAGTTTTAGATTCCGGTATTGATACCACCCATGAAGACTTAAAAAATATTTTGTGGACCAACGCCAAAGAAATTCCGGGCAATGGCATTGACGATGATAAAAACGGATACATAGATGATGTGCATGGATGGAATTTTTTAGGCGGCAAAAATGGACAAAGCGTTAAAAGGGCACCAGATGAGCGTTCCAGAATTTACCACAAATACAAAGCAAAATTTTTAAACGCTGTAGTAGATACCACCACACTCAGCGCTGCAGATAAAATTTTATACAAGACCTGGAAAAAAACAGAAACCGAATTAAACTTTAGTGACGAAGAAAAAGACCAACTTAAATATGTTGAAATGCTTGCGAGTGCTTTTAAAAAGCATGACAAAGTATTAAAACAAGAAATGAATGTAGTGAGCTATAATAGAGAAACACTCACTACTTATATACCAACTTCAATAATTGGCAAAGAAGCCAAATTAGGCCTCCTGTCACTACATAGGCTCATGCAATTAGATGAGGGGGAATTAAACACCTACACCATTGCACAAATGGATGAATACATTGAAGGCAAAAATGCTGCATTTGGTGCCAAAGAAAAATTACCCAACGACGAAAGAGCCCTGATTGTTAGAGACAATTATTATAATTTTTCTGATGCCTATTATGGTAACAATGATATTATGGGACCTACGCCTAACCACGGCACACACGTAAGTGGTATTATTGCAGCGAGCAGAAACAATGGTGCCGGTATTGATGGTGTTGCAGATGCTGTCAAAATAATGATGGTGCGTGTAGTACCCGATGGCGACGAATATGATAAAGACGTTGCACTTGCCATTAGATACGCGGTAAACAATGGCGCCAAAATTATCAATATGAGTTTTGGGAAAGCATACTCCCCCGAAAAACATTGGGTGGACAGTGCTGTTGCATATGCCGAACAAAAAGATGTGTTACTCGTTCACTCGGCTGGCAATGAAAATTATAATTTAGATAGTATCACGGTGTTTCCAAATGCAAATTTGGCCGCCTACAAAAAAAATGCAAGTAGTTTTATTACGGTTGGCGCAAGTAGCGACACGCTTATTACTGAAGGTAATATCGCCGCAGATTTTAGCAACTACGGCAAACAAAATGTTGACCTTTTTGCGCCAGGCGTTAAAATTTACTCAACCTTACCTGGCGGAAACACGTATGGCAATCAAGACGGTACTAGTATGGCATCTCCTATTGTTACTGGCGTTGCTGCCCTATTACGCACCTACTATCCTAGCTTGACAGCCAAACAGGTTAAATCAATATTGGAAAAAACAGTATTCACGCCTGCGTCGTCGGCGCCTTGCTTACAACCAGGTAATAGCAGTATCGCTACTCCATTTGGAACCCTTTCAAAAACGGGCGGTATTGTAAATGCATATAACGCGGTTGTACTTGCTAACAGTATGGGTAATAAATAAGAAAGCCCCAACAAAATGCTGGAGCTTTCTATCTCGGAGGGGGTGTAAATATTATTTAGCAAATAAATGCACAGCAATTTGAACGTCTTTAGAAGGACCTGCATATGCAATACCTAATAACGTACGATCTAGGCTAAAATATGCTTGACCAAATAGTCCTTTTTCAGAAGCACTTCTGATATTAGCATCGAAGCTTACTGGAACACCAACACCTTTAATGTTTAATGTACCATTGATCTTACAAGCAGTTGCACTTGAATAATCTACAGAAGAAATCATATAAGTTGCTTCTCCAAATTTAGCAACGTCAAAAAAGTCAGCGCTTTTTAAGTGACCCGCTAGTCTTTCACCAGCAGCGTCCGTTACTTTTAAATTAGCAAGGTCGATAACAAAAGAACCACCTACTAATTTACCAGCTTCTACTTGAACGCTTCCGCCTTTTACAGCAAAGGTACCCGTATGAAAATCGGCTGCTTTTGAGCCAATAAAGTCTACCCTGCTCTTATCTGACTGAACAGCTAGGGTAATAGGTGCTTTTGGATTTTTTGGGGCTACAAAAGCCAAAGAACTCGCTAAAAATGCGGCTCCTAATAGGAAAAAAGATACTTTTTTCATAATTGTATTGAATTTTAAGTGTTTACGATAGGTTATAAGGTAAAATTAAGGGTTTTAATGTAAAGCCGTTTCGCTTATCTTCGCAAAAATTTTTTGTATGAATCTTCATGAGTACCAAGCTAAAGAACTTCTAAAAAAGTACAACGTTCCAGTACAGGAAGGTGTAGCGGTAGAAACAGTAGACGCAGCTGCTGCGGCTTATGCTACTTTAAAAGCCCAAACAGGTAACAATTTTGCGGTCATTAAAGCCCAAATCCACGCAGGTGGTAGAGGTAAAGGTAAAATAGAAGGAAAAGAGCAGCGTGGTGTAGCAGTAGCAAAAAGCGAAGACGATGTAAAAACAATTGCGGGTAATTTACTCGGTGGTACCCTAGTTACCATTCAAACGGGTGCTGCTGGTAAGCTCGTTAATAAAATATTAATTGCACAGGACGTTTATTATCCTGGCCCTAACGAAGTAAAAGAATTTTACTTGTCTATTTTATTAGACCGTGCAAAAGGCATGAACGTAGTAATGTACAGTACCGAAGGTGGTATGGACATTGAAGAAGTAGCGCACAATACACCTGAAAAAATATTTAAAGAGTGGGTACACCCAGGTGGTGGCTTACAAGGTTTCCAAGCGCGTAAAATTGCTTTTAACCTTGGCCTATCTGGTGACGCTTTTAAAAACTGCGTAAAGTTTGTAACCAACCTATACAATGCATACGTAAATCTAGATTGCGGCATGCTCGAAATCAATCCATTATTCAAAACATCCGATGAAAAAATCATTGCGGTGGATTGTAAAATGAATATTGATGACAACGCACTTATGCGCCACGCCGATTTACTTGCGATGCGTGATGTATCTGAAGAAGATCCTACCGAAGTAGAAGCTGGTGAGTTTAACCTAAACTTTGTGAAACTTGACGGTAACGTAGGTTGTATGGTAAACGGTGCAGGTCTTGCAATGGCTACCATGGATATGATTAAGTTAAGTGGTGGTGAGCCAGCTAACTTCTTAGACGTAGGTGGTACGGCTAATGCGCAAACCGTAGAAGCAGGTTTTAGAATTATCATGAAAGACCCAAATGTAAAGGCTATTTTAATCAACATCTTTGGCGGTATCGTTCGTTGTGATCGTGTTGCTGCTGGTGTAATTGAAGCCTTTAATAAATTAGGCAATATCAATATCCCAATCATTGTTCGTTTACAAGGAACCAATGCAGTAGAAGCTAAAAAATTAATTGATGAGAGTGGACTTAAAGTTCAATCAGCAATTCAGTTAAGCGAAGCTGCCGACCTTGTTAAAAAAGCAGTTGCTTAATTAAATTTCTAATAATACTTTTAAAAGCCTCCAACTTGTTGGGGGCTTTTTTATGCGCATGCATTTCGCGTGATTTTTATTGCGCACGCAGTCCTGTTGGTTTTTTTTTATTGCGGATTTGAAATAGGCTTCACTTCTGATAGTGCACTAAAAGTATAGCGCAGTCCGGTTTTAACCTCAACGCATTCGTAACGTTTGCGGCGCAGTGGCCCTTTACAAAATACGCGTCCATTGTCTGTTACAAATAACGAACCCTCTGCAACACTTGCTACCAGGGCATATCCGGGCTTTTGCTTTTCGTTGTAACCACGCAGCACCATTAAGAGTTCGGTTTCACCACCTGCTGTAGCTGCTGGATTTAAAATAGATTTTTGAAGTGCTTTTTCTATATCGGGCGGAAAAATTTGTTGCGCTACAAAATGCTGCAACAACTGCCCGTAACAAAATTTCCATTCTTTCCCATGGGCTTCTACACGGTTACTAAATTTTTCGAAAGTTAATAAATGTGCAAGCTCGTGTAAAAACGTAATAAGAAATTCGTACTTGTTTAAATTGCCATTGATACTAATGCGGTGGTTGGCACCCCTTCCCGGATGACGATAATCACCAAGTACCGATTTACGCTGTTTGGTAATGGTTAAATGCACCCGGTATTCATGCAAATACGCAAGTACCTGCTCAAAACTTTTGTCTGGTAAAAAACCAGCCAAGGCCTGCATCGGATGCTCGTTAATGGGCATTATTTTTTAACGTTCAATTTTAAAAAGAGTCTGATTTCAAGCCATGTATAGATTGGATAGAGTGCAAAACCAGCATACACTGAGCGAGGACTAATGCCAGCGCCTGACATTTTAATATAGGAAACAAGTATAACAGCAAGTCCAATTAAACGAAACCCCATAAAGGCCATGACGGTTCGTACAAGTACATTGGGGTTAGGATCTTTAGCAGCACTAATAAGGGCCAATAAACCCAAAAGCGTAAGTGCAAAGAGTAATAAATTAGCCCCATTGATAACGGTAGGCACAAATTTATATTTGATGAGCTCCTGTTCGCCTAAGAGTATAGCTGCATTTACAAAGATGAATAGTGCAATTATCGGATATAGTAGTTTTACTTTTTGAAGCATTGTTTATTTTTTGGTGTCTGGTTTATCGGTGTCTTTATTGGTGCCGGTTTTTTTATCGGTGTCTTTGATCACTTTTACGATCATTCCTATTCCTACAAGGAGTGGAAGTATCCAGATAAATATGGGGGTTTGAGAAAAAAATTTGAGATCCAGCCATTTGCCGCCGAAGGCGGCAAATGCAAACGCCACCAAAAGTTGCGTTGCTACACTAGCATATCCCAAAAAAGAATTTTGATTTTGTTGAGGCATCGTATAATTTAATCTTGCAAATTTTTAATCTTGAATTACTTCTGCCTTTGGAATGTTTAGCGGAACAGTATCTAACTGCATGCCCTTATCGCTTCCTTCCATTACTTTTTTGATGCTATTAAAATATTGTTCATTGTAACGAATCACCTGCTCCAATGAATCGGTTCTTATTTTTAAATTTTGAAGTGCAGCGCGGCCTTCACGCGTGCCATATCCGGGGATATAATACTTGAGTGGCGTAAATGCAATAAAAACAATTGTGATACCAATTAAAAATACAAAGAGGGAACTCAGACCAATATATACACTGGTTCGAGACAGTTTAAGTGTAACCACTTCCTCAAAAGTATCGTCGTCCATTACCACCAAACGGTAATGCGTACCAAGGCGTGTGGGCTCATTTTTAGTAGGTATCGGCTCCATATTGTTAAATAAGTATAAAGGTAGCCCTTAAAGTTGTTTTATTACGCCCTCAAAACAGAAATAAATGTATTTTTAAGGCCTATTTTTAAGATTCATGAAAACCTATGTACTGGTATTTATTTTAATGGTTGGCTTGGCAAAAGAACTCGTTGCCCAACCCTATACGGGCATAAGTTTGCAAAAAAATAAACCGTACACCGAAAGACTGCTCCCTGCCGAAAAAACAGGTGAAAAAGGTTTCAGGTTACCCAAACGAATTTTTAACAATACCGTTACGAGGTACAATTATGTTTTTAATGCAACGATGCGCCTTGATGGGATTATTGAAAGAGCCACCGAAAAGCAAATTGAAAACTATGCCACGCTACTCCCCTTTTATCCATACAGTTTAGAAACCACCGCTAAAGACGAAATCGATACCATCATTTATAAATGTACGGCTGGTATTTTATTACATGATTTACGAAGTGATTGGGTAGACAATTTATACATCATTTTAGGGAAAGCCTATTTACACCGTCAAGATTATGATTCGGCACTTGGTGTTTTTAAGTATGTCAATTATGCGTTTGCTCCAAAAGATGAAGGCACTGATATTCCCATTGGAAGTAATATCACTAATGCAAATGGCGTATTTACTATTTCAACCAATGAAAAAAGAAATATCTGGAAAAAGATAACCACGACGCTCCCAAGCAGAAACGAAAGTTTTTTGTGGATGATAAGAACCTACCTCGAACAAGATAAACAATCGGAGGCTGCCGGTTTAATGGCTTTATTAAGAACAGATAAAATTTTTCCAGCAAGGCTTATTCCAGCCCTCGATGAATTAACGGCCTACAGTAATTATAAAGGAGAGCGCTACGATCAAGCGGCTATTTTTTTAGCCAAAACAATTCCTTTTGCAGGAAGCAAAAAAGAAAAATCAAGAAAAGCCTACCTGACAGCCCAGTTATTTGAAAAAGCGGGCCTTAATAACCAAGCTAAACAATACTATCAAATATCCATTGATGCCGCGCAGGATCCATACCTAGAAATATACGCCAACGTTGCACTCAATAGACTCGCAGCAACTACCGGTGCAGATAGTAAAGCGCTTTTAGTAATGGCTAAAAGAGATAAATACGAAGCCTACAAAGACGTTATTTATTTTGCAGCCGCTTCTATTGAACTTTCAAAAAAGAATTATGACCTTACCCAAAAATATTTATTAGAAAGCATCAAAAATAGTGGCGACAATGAATTACAAAAACAAAAATCATTTGTACTACTTGGCGATATCAACTATGA
>JBEGUD010000157.1:0-5165 GCA_041179065.1 Bacteroidota bacterium
CTGGCGGTGTAGAAATTTATTTTGAAGACAGTGATGGTGCTGCCGATAAAATTTGGGATGCCATTTTTGAAATTGGAACGCCTCAAGGATTAAAACCTATTGGACTTGGTGCACGTGATACGTTACGTTTAGAAAAAGGTTTTTGTTTATACGGAAATGATATTGATGACACTACATCTCCACTTGAAGCAGGACTTGGATGGATCACAAAATTCACCAAAGATTTTACCAATAAATCATTTTTTGAAAATCAAAAAGCGGCTGGCGTTACTAAAAAATTAGTAGGCTTTGAAATGGTTGATAGAGGTATTCCAAGACATGATTACCTGATCAAAAATGAAGCTGGTGATGTGATTGGAAAAGTAACAAGTGGTACACAGGCGCCAAGCCTGCAAAAGGCTGTGGGACTGGGTTACGTGGCTACTGCACACGCTGCTACAGGATCTGAAATTTACATTGATATCAGAAATACAATGGTTAAAGCAAAAGTGGTTAAGTT
Organism: Bacteroidota bacterium; assembly: GCA_041179065.1. Classification (GTDB taxonomy): domain Bacteria; phylum Bacteroidota; class Bacteroidia; order Chitinophagales; family Chitinophagaceae; genus Sediminibacterium. The sequence goes on from JBEGUD010000157.1 coordinate 500, forward strand.
CCCTTTTGCGTAATTATTCTTTCTTGTTTTTAGAATTTATACTCGAATAAGATTACGCTGTTTGTTAGTGTCTGTTTAATGTTTCTATTTGTTTATCGCAAATATGAAAACAGACATGTATGAACGCAATTAAAAACAAAGTCCAACTTATTGGACATCTAGGTCAAACCCCCGAAATCACAAATTTTGAAGGCGGTAAAAAAGTAGCCAATCTTAATCTAGCTACCAACGAAATTTACAAAGATGCCAACGGCGAAAAAGTCACCGAAACACAGTGGCATTCTGTAGTAGCTTGGGGTAAACTTGCCGAAATCGCCGAAAAATATTTAGTCAAAGGTATCGAAGTTGCCATTGATGGTAAACTCGTTAACAGAAATTACACCGATAAAAACGGCGTTAAAAAATATGTTACCGAAGTGCATGCCAACGAACTTCTCATTCTTACAAAAAAAGGATAGCCCCTCTGTTCTTTTTTATGGCCAGCGCTTTTGCGCTGGCCTTTTTATTTTCGTTCATTTGGCTTTATATTTGCAGCCTCATGAATCAGTCTAAGCCACATTTACATACGATCTTATCGCCCAAATTATTAGAACTATACAATGTCAGTGATTGCATTGTGGTTGTTATTGATGTATTTAGGGCTACTTCTACCATTGCTACAGCACTTTACAATGGTGCCGACCGTATTATCCCCGTAGACAATGTCAACAAATGTATTGAAGTGGGAAAAGCAACTGGCGGTATCACAGCTGGTGAGCGTGATGGAAAAATTATTGAAGGACTTTCTTATGGAAATTCCCCTGCCGAATATCCGCGTAGTTTTATAGAAGGTAAAACGCTGGTTCTTACAACAACCAATGGTACCAAGCTTTTACACATGGCGCTAAACAATGGCGCCGATCAAATTATTACGGGTTCGTTCCCTAATTTATCTGCTGTTTGCGCCCATTTAATCGCACAAAACAAGCCTGTTGTACTCGGTTGTTCTGCCTGGAAAGACCGTGTTAATATCGAAGACGCATTATTTGCGGGTGCTGTTATAGAGCAAATCAAGGATCATTTTACCATCCACTGTGATAGTTCACTCATGGCAAATGATTTATACAATTTGCATAAAGCGGATATTACCACATTTATTCAAAAAACCACCCATTGGCACCGCTTGGCATCTTATGGGTTAGAGGCCGATTTAACCTACTGTGTTACCACAGACGTAGCTCCGGTGCTTCCGATCTACAAAAACGGAGATTTAGTACGCGCCAATTAGCAGCTTTTTCGTACTTTCGCAAATTGCCCTTTTTAAACAGGGTGCAATTTAGAACAGCACTATGGCGCTACCTTACTTGGTCAAACATATTTACAACAATGGTACCGAAGAGGTAATCCGAAGAGGCAAAAAAATTCATGCGTTGGGTAATGTTGAATTACTTGAGTATGACGACCTCATGGGCAATGTAAATTTCCGTGTTAAAGATGACGGCTACGCTACTTTTTATAAAGTGAGTATCTCTCAATTTAAGAATCCCAAATTTTTATCGGTTCGTTGCGCTTGCCCCTATAACTTATCAGAAATTTGTAGACATAAAGCTGGCGCACTGTTTCATTTGCAGGATTTATTAGACCGCAATCAGCTCGGTAATTATGAGGCGGCTTATGATCAAAAGCATACCGTTGTTAAAATGAAGCAACTTGAGCTGAAGCAAATTAAAATGCTTTCTGATCAAACAAGCTTTGAAGACGCAAGTGATTTTTTAAGAACAGGTTCGGCCACCATCCTAGAAGCAAAGGAGGAGCGGGTTACAGCCTCTCTAGTCTATGAAGGACATACGTATCAGCTACTCATTCAAAAAAACGAAGAACGTAATTTTGATACATCATGTAATTGCGGATCTGAAACAGAACATCCGCTTTGCGTACACAAAAACATTATTTTTTTACAACTGCTCAATAAGTTTGGCCCAGGTTATTTTGACACCATTAGAAACTGGGATAAAGAAAAAAATAAATTATTAGCCCTTTATGGATTTTCTTTAGCAGATGACCTTTCGGGTAAATTTGAATTTACCTACACTGCTGGAAAACCTTTTTTACGCGTATTAGATACATCCATAAAAAGAGTGGCACTACCTTTAGGAAACGAAGCCATTTCTATCGCGCCTAAAAAGCCTGATTTTATTCCCGCCGAAAAAGAAGCTGAAAAAATAGAAACGTCATTACCAAAAGTAAAAGGTAAAACTTTTCAAAAATTAGGACTTGTCATTTCTACGAGCAGTATTCAATATCCATTTACACAGTTTGATATTGTGGAAGGGGAAGTGGATGAAGACCAGCAGCGTTTTTTAGGGAAAGTAGAAAAGCAAGACCTTGCCAGATTTATTAATACCGAACTACTAGACGAGCAGGACAAATCACTGGTGCAGCAGCTTCGTAAATTAATGCCTTCCGAAGTAAGTAGGTATCTAGACCGGAATTCTCCTTTTAGTGGTATCTGGGAAAACATAGTGCAGCAGCACAACGATCAGCTCCCCGAAGAAACTAGGACACTGATCAACGAATACCTGCATCCAAAAATTAAAAAATTATTTGAACACTGTGGTGAAAGCCTTTTGATATATACCTTGCCAGAAAAAAAGCCATTTGTAACGGCTAATTTAGAACCCGCCGAACTGGTATGTAATTTTATTTCACCTTACTTCGAAATTCAATACGCAAAAGGTGCTTATGAAATCGAGTGCCGCGTTAAACTGCCGCTCGCAGACGTTAATGTTTCAGAAAACGAATGCATTAGTCCACTTCTTTTCAAATACCATCAGCAGTATTTTACTTGGAAAAAATCGGACGATATTTTAATGATGGAATCCTTTTTACCAAGCGGTAAAATTGTAATTCGCAAAGAAGAGTGGGCCGAAAAATTACAAACTTTTGTATTGCCGCTTTCTAAAATGTACCATATTCATTTTGGAAACGTTGAAAAGGAAGAGCTAAATAATATCACCCCAGAAGTAAGTGTTCATCTTAAAGAACGCGGCGACTATTTATTATTTCAACCCGTATTTTCTTATCAAGGTTTTGAAGTGCGCGCCATTGATAAAGATAAAATCATTGTTCCGCTCTCAGATAAAATATTAATGATACAGCGCAACTTGGAAACGGAAGCCCGTATTATTTCAAAAATAGAATCACTGCATTCTGGTTTTGTAAGACCCGAACAAAGTGATTTATTGGCATTAAAAGGCGCAGAAGTATTAAAAAACAACTGGTTCTTTTTATTTGTAGACGCTGTTAAAGACATGAACATTCCGGTGTTCGGATTTGAAGCACTTAAAAACTTTAGATTCAATACCGCAAAGCCTTCTACCAAAATATTTATTAGCAGTAATACCGATTGGTTTGATGCTAAAGTTGAGATTCACTTTGGCGAGCAAAAGGTAAGTGTAGAAGACGTTAAAAAAGCACTTGCTAGCAAACAACAATTTGTACCACTTCAAGATGGAACACTAGGTATTTTACCAGAAGAGTGGATTAAAAAATATTCGCTCTTATTTAGAGTGGGCGAAGGTCGTTCCGAAAATATCAAGTTAAGTAAATACCATTTTAGTGTTATTGAAGAATTGTATTTGCAACGTGATGAGGAAGAATTATTTTTTCAATTAGAAGAAAAATATGAGCGCCTTAAAGAAAATCATTCTATTAAAGATGTGCCTGCGCCAAAGCATTTAAAAGAAGTATTACGCCCCTATCAAGAAAGCGGTTTTCAGTGGCTTAATTATTTACGAGAAGTCCGCTGGGGTGGCATCTTAGCTGACGATATGGGTCTTGGTAAAACCATTCAAGCACTTAGCTTTTTACACCATCTTAAATCTGAAGAAGGTACTTTAAAAGCGCTTGTGGTATGTCCTACTACACTTATGTATAACTGGCAAAACGAAATTGGAAAGTTCACGCCAAACATAAGTTTTTATGTACATCATGGTGCTGGAAGGTCTCGTGATGCACTCGCATCTAATGAAGCAGATGTCATTATTACTACCTATGGAACACTGCGAAGTGATATCAAACAATTTGTAGAAGTAGCATTTGATTATGTGGTACTTGATGAAAGTCAGGCCATTAAAAATCCAAACAGTAAAGTAACAAAAGCAGCCGGTTTATTAAAAGCAACCAACAGGCTTTGTTTGAGTGGTACCCCACTTCAAAACAATACATTTGATATATACGCACAAATGAACTTCTTGAATCCGGGCATGTTAGGAAGCGTAGAATTTTTCAAACAAGAATTTTCGATTCCTATTGATAAGTTTGGCGAAAAAGAACAAAAAGATCATTTGCGTAAACTTCTGTATCCATTTATGTTGAGGCGTACCAAAGAACAGGTGGCCAAAGACTTACCAGAGAAACAAGAAATGGTACTCTTTTGTGAAATGGGTGATGAGCAACGTAAAATTTACGAGGCTTTCCGAAACGATTACCGTGATAAAATTTTAGGGGTTGTAGACAACCAAGGCATACAAAAGTCTCAATTAACCATCTTGCAAGGCCTCATGAAGCTGCGTCAAATTTGCGATAGCCCATCCATTATAAAAGACGAAGAAAAGTTCCCGAACGTATCTGTTAAGCTAGAAGAAATTGGTAGAGAAATTACAGAAAATATTAGCAACCATAAAGC
>JBEGUD010000158.1:0-3155 GCA_041179065.1 Bacteroidota bacterium
ACATATAAAGATTCTGAAGCAGCATCTGGTTTATTATCTACAACACTCCACTGATACGCCGGCTTAATGGAAGCAGCAGGAAGGGTTAAAAAATATTTTGCCTGATCGGTAGTGCCATTGGTTTGACCAAGAAGTGCCGTTAAAACATCGGAGCCAGCAGCACTCGCTGTGTTTACAACTTTACCATTTTCGATGGTAAAATCGATAGGCTTGTTGAGCATTTTTAACTGCTCGGCCACCATAGGATTTGATTTTAAACTTGCATCTTCAGAATCAAAGGTTTGCTCATTACCCATCGCACTTACCGAACCACTGATGCGTGTAATGGATGTAGACAATTGATAACTTGATCCTGACACTGACTTCAAGTGAAAATTAGCATATGATTTAGAACCGTTAGTAAGTTCAATATCTTGGCCCATCATAGACATGCTGGTGATATTATTAGACTCTGCTACCACTTTAAATTTTGTTCCTGCAGGCAGTTTTGGTGCTTGTGCATTTGTTGTAAACGCTGCAGCAATGATTGCGGCAACGATGATTGTTTTTTTCATGTGATTATTTTACTGAGTTTGTATTTGATCGAGTTGTTGACCGCATTTGATTACCAGCCACCGCCTGCGCCACCGCCGCCACTGCTTCCGCCGCCAAATCCACCAAAGCCGCCACCACCACTATCACCAAATCCGCCACCATGGCTTCTTCCACCACCAAGTAGGGACCCGAGCAACATACCTGTAGCAACATCGGAATATCCACGGCGTGACATAGAACCTCCACCACCTCTACCGCCGCCACTTGCAACGATAAATAAAATAAAGAGAAGCATCCCTAAGAAAGTAAAGAGTGGTTTGCCTTTTGATTTTGCTTTTTTCTCTTTTTTAACTTTGTATTCGCCAACGGCTGCTTTGCTTAATGCATTAATAGCATCATCTAAGCCTCTATAATAATTTTGCGCTTTAAAAGCAGGAACAATTTCGTTGTTGTAGATAGACGATGCTGTTATATCTGGTATGGCACCTTCAAGGCCGTAACCTACTTCTATGCGTACTTTGCGGTCGTTGATGGCTGCAATAATTAGAACGCCATTATTAGTACCCTTATGCCCAATACCCCATTCTCTAAATAATTTATTGGCATACTCCTCAATGGGGTAACCATCAAGAGTAGGAATTAATACAACGGCAATTTGATTGGAGCTGCTATCATCGAGCGCTACTAATTTTTGCTCTAGTATTTCGCGCTGCTCAGGCGATAAAACACCCGCCACATCATTTACTAATTTTGGCGGATTAGGGCGCGGCAAAATATTTTGTGCAAATACGATTTGCGCAAAACAAGCGAACAATAAAAGCGTGATTAATTTTTTCATGTGCAGATAGCCTGGCAATTATCCAAAAACAATATTGTCGGATAGTTCGTTTTTATCGGTTGCAGCATCATAGGGGAAATGCTGCTTGAGCGCTTCCCCTATTGCTGTAATCATATTTGCTAAACCCTCGGCGTAATGAGATTGCTTGTAGGCTGCTAACATTTTTGCTACTTCGGCCTCCCAAAAAGCGGAACCTACTTTTTCATGGATACCTGCATCTCCAAAAACAGCAAGTTGCCTGTCTTTGATGGCCACATAAACCAGCACTCCATTTTTAGCTGCAGTTTCCTGCATGCCTAAATTGTAAAACACTTCCTGTGCACGGTGAACGGGGTTCATAAATCTACATTTGTTTTCGATGTAAATTCGGACCTCGCCACTAGTGCGCATTTCTGCGTTTTTAATGGCTTCTACAATACGGGCCTGTTCTGGCTCCGTAAAATAGGACTGTGGCTTTTTAGAAAATAGGTTAAACATGAAGCTTATTGTTCTTATAATTAGAATTTAACTTCTGGTGCTTTTTCTGAACCAGCTTCTGCCTTAAATCCTTCCTTAGTTTTAAAGCCAAACATGCCCGCAAAAATATTGTTAGGGAATGTACGTGCTTTAATATTGTATGCAGCTACTGCAGCGTTAAAGTCGTTACGCGCAACCTTGATACGGTTTTCGGTACCTTCTAACTGCGCTTGTAAACCTCTAAAAGCATCGTTGGCACGAAGGTTAGGATAGTTTTCTGTAACCATTAACAACTTACCCAACGCTTGTGTTAGTTGACCTTGCGCTGCTTGGTATTGTTGAATTTTTTCTGGAGATAAATCGTTGGCATCTAATTTTACTTGTGTAGCACTTGCTCTTGCGCTAATTACATTTTGTAAAGTTGTTTGCTCAAAATTAGCTTCGCCTTTTACAGTGTTTACTAAGTTTGGAATAAGATCAGAACGACGCTGATAATCACTCTCTACATTAGCCCAAGCGTTTTTTACTGTTTCATCTAATTTTACCAATCCGTTATAACCGTTACAACCGCATCCACCTAATAATAATACAAGGGCAGCAATGACAATAAGGGTTAAATTTTTTGTACTCATTTTGTTTGATTTTTTATTTTATATAGCAAAGTAAGCAAATAGTATGCCACCCCAAATATTTGGGCTTGCCGTTTATCACAATTTAACAGAAATTAAGGATGCTATGCGGTTATGGCAGCAATTCCGGGTAAAACCTTGCCTTCAAAGTACTCAAGCATGGCACCACCACCGGTAGATACGTAGCTTACCTTGTCTGTAAAGCCAAAGATGTTAACGGCTGCAACACTGTCACCACCGCCTACCAATGAAAAAGCGCCTTTAGCGGTAGCAGCGGCAACAGCCTCAGCAATAGCTTTGGTTCCAGCCTGGTAATTTTCCATTTCAAAAACGCCCATCGGACCGTTCCATAAAATGGTTTTACTGCTTTCGATAACGGCTGCAAATTTGGCACGTGTAGCTTCGCCAATGTCTAGGCCCATCCATCCGTCGGGGATAGACATGCTCTCGCAGTTTTTGCGCTCGGTGTTATTGGAAAATTCGGTGGTAATAATATTGTCGACAGGGAGGTGAATGTTTACACCCTTAGCTTTTGCCTTAGCTAAAATTTCGAGCGCAAGTGGCATACGATCGTCTTCACAGATAGACGTACCAATGGTTCCACCCTGTGCTTTAAAAAAGGTATATGCCATACCGCCACCGATGATAATATCTGTGGCACGGTCTAACAGGTTTTCGATAATTAATATTTTATCTGA
>JBEGUD010000159.1:0-4609 GCA_041179065.1 Bacteroidota bacterium
TTACAGGAATTTCGGTTTGATTCCGGTAACTCGCCTTAATAGCCGAGTTGGCACTTAATAAAGACTCCTGATACGCCCAAACCTCTTTATACTTGCGGTTACCTAAGTCCTCAAAAAAAACTTCCTGCTGCATTGCACAAAAGTAGGAAGGTTTGGGGCTATTTTTGCAAGTATGGAACCGGATATTGATTTATTTAATGAAGAAGGTGCAGAAACCCTCTACGAAAGAAAAACCTTTGTCATAGACAAGGGGCAAGAACCCTTTCGCATAGACAAGTGGGTTCAAACACATATGGAGGGCGCCACCCGAAGCAAGGTTCAACAAAGTATTGAAGCCGGTTTTTTAACGGTTAACGGTAAAAATATTAAAAGCAATTATAAGGTAAGGCCCGGAGACGAGATTTTAATCATGAGTTTGGTGAATCCAGAAACACATGCGTTAAAACTTGAAGACATACCACTAAATATTGTTTACGAAGATGACGCTGTGATGGTTATTAATAAACCAGCTAATATGGTGGTTCATCCGGGCGTTGGAAATTATACGGGCACCCTTTTAAATGGTGTGGCTTATTATTTGCAACAACAAAATCCAAAGATCGACGAACAATCATTGCCACGTTTTGGACTTGTACACCGTATCGATAAAAATACAACCGGACTCATTGTGCTTGCAAAAACCGCCGAAGCGGCCGCTCATTTAGCCAAACAATTTTTTAACCATACCGTAGAAAGAAAATACACCGCGCTTGTTTGGGGCGATGTAACAGAAGATAATGGAACTATTGAAGCCCATATTGCGCGCCACAAACAAAACCGAAAAACCTTTGATGCTTACCCAGAAGGCGATATAGGTAAACACGCCATTACCCATTACACCGTTTTAGAGCGGTTTAATTATGTTACGCTCATAAGTTGTGTATTAGAAACCGGCCGAACACATCAAATACGTGTACACTTAAAACATATTGGACACACTTTATTTAACGACCAAGAATACGGTGGAGACCGCATTTTAAAAGGCACTATTTACACGAAGTACAAACAGTTTGTAGACAATTGTTTTGATGCTTGCGCTAGATGCGCACTACATGCTACTACACTTGGCTTTATACATCCTACCACCAACGAATTCATAAAATTTGAAGCGCCTATCCCATCAGATATGCTTGCAGCCGTTGATAAATGGAGAGGGTATGTACAAAATAAAACACGCACCGAATAGTGCGTGTTTTATAAAAGAAACTTATTAAAATTTTATTTTTTCTCCTTAGCCGCTTTTTGCAAAGCCTCTAATTTTGCGATATATAAGCTTCGGCCGTGTGTACCTAATATAATTTCATTGTCACGCGGATGAACTGCAATATCATGCACTGGCACACTTGCAGGCAAACCCTTGTTCCACATCATAGAACTATTACCACCATCCATACTTACATAGAGACCTCCGTCTGTTCCAACGTATAAAATGTTTTCGTTTGAAACATCCTCTTTAATAACGTTTACAGGCTCTACAGGAAGGTCTTTCATGATTTGCTTCCATGTAGCGCCATAATCGTCAGAACGGTATACATAAGCGTTAAAATGGTCGTTACGGTAGCCATTTAAAGTAACATACACACGAGCTTCATTAAAAGCACTCGCTACTACTCTACTAACATACAATCCTTTTGGTAACCCTTTATTGAGTACTGAAAAAGTATAACCTCCATCTTTAGTGACTTGAACATTACCATCATCAGAACCTACATAAACAAGTCCAAATTTGATAGGGCTTTCACTCATGGTTGCAAGTGTTCCAAAAGGAACGTCACCTTGTGCAGGATTGGTGGTTAAATCGGCACTGAGTGTTACTAAACTATCCCCTCTGTTCATTGAACGGTGAAATTTATTACTTCCATAATAAAATACATCTTGATTGTGTCTGCTCAATAAAATAGGTGTTTGCCAGTTATAACGTAAAGCTGTTTCACCTAAGTCACGAGAAGGTCTTACAGATTTTCTTTCTTTGGTTAAAAGGTTTTGACGAGAATAGGCCCCAAATTGAGAACCACTATAAATGGTTTTATTGTCTCTAAAATCTACTTGCACTTGCATACCATCACCTCCATTAATTCCTGTAAATGGATTGTGACCACTATCATACCAATCATAATTTTCTTTGGTTAAACTTGATCCATACCAGGTTCCATTGTCTTGAAGTCCACCATATACATTATAAGGCCTCGCCATATCCACTGCAATATTGTAAAACTGTCCAACAGCAGGTGTATTGGCTTTAAACCAATGTTCACCATCATCATAGGTAATATTACAACCACCGTCATTACCTAAAATCATATGGCTATCACGCTTTCCATTCATCCAAACATAGTGATGATCCGAATGCACGTTTTCTTTACCAATTTCTTTAAAGTTTTTTCCACCATCGGTGCTTAACACAACACCAACACCTGTTAATACAATTTTATTAGCATTGGTTGGGCTAACAAATACTTTTCCAAAATAATAGCCGTAGGTACTATATATACCAATGGTTTTATCATGTGTTTTTTTCCAGCTAGCTCCACCATCATCGCTACGGTATAATTCGGCACCATAAATAGGCGTTTCAAAAAGCGCCGTATTGGCATCATATAAATAATCCCAAATACAAGTTGGCGCCAAAGTTCCATTTTTAACAGCCTCTTTAATACTAGCAGCTGTATACTTGGAAGGCAGTTGGTTACGAGGCGATTTAACAAATGCATTTAACTTTTTATCATCAAGTGCAGCAAATTGTTCTTTGCTTAAATCTTTAAAATCTCTTAACACATAGCGTGTAGTATCGGTCGTACTTTTTAATGCAGTTTCTGGTTGATGAAAATTATTATCAACAACCGCAAATACAGTATTAGGATTTTGAGGATATACGGCTAAACCAATTCTTCCAACACCATCACCATTTGGAAATCCAGAACTTGGTGTATTGATTTGTTTCCAAGTATCACCACCGTCTATACTTTTATAAATTCCACTGGTTTTACCAGACTCTTCAAAGTTAGAAGCCGTCCTCGTTTTATACCACATAGCAGCATATAATACAGATGGATTTTTTGAATCAATATCTAGATCAACAGCACCTGTATTTGCATCTACATATAGCGTGTGATTCCAAGTTTTACCACCATCGGTCGTTTTGTAAACACCACGTTCTTTATTAGGAGAATACAAATGTCCTAAAGCTGCCACCCACACTGTGTTTGGCGCTGCTTCATTGATTACAATTTTCCCAATGTGATGACTTTCTGGAAGTCCAAGGTAATCCCAAGACTTACCACCATTGCTAGATTTATAAACACCAATACCAGCATAAGATGATCTACTACTATTTACTTCACCGGTACCAACCCAAATAATATTACTTTTCCAATTCACAGCAATCGCACCAATGGTTAAAATAGCTTCTGAATCAAACACCGAAGTAAAACTTTGACCATTGTTAATGGTATGCCATAACCCACCTGTTGCATACGCAACATAGAAATTAGTGGGATCTTCTGGGTTAACAGCCATGTCAACAACCCTTCCACTCATTACAGTTGGTCCAATATTTCTAAAGGCCGTTCCATTAATAGTTGAAGCTTCCAACAATTTTTTACGCTGTTCGATAGAAGACAATCTTTCTGAAGCAGGCGTAGGCTTGATTTGTGCGTTGCCAAACAATGCGAATGTTAGCAAAAGGCAAAAACTGAGTATTTTTCTCATAGTGGTACTTATAATTTGTATTTTTAAGTGATTAAATGTAAGAAAATGCGCCTTCTTTTTACCCTTTTTTCTCTATTATTTTACACGAGCCTAATGGCCCAGTGCAAGACCTTTAAACTCACTTCCAAAGGCGACACCATCAATTGCACGGAGTCAAGTGGTGTAAAAAGAGGGAAATGGAAAATAGAGTTCCCTCCCATTAGAGGTGAAAGGGGCTACGTGGAAGAAGGTGTATTTGTAAACGACAAAAAAGAAGGTACTTGGCGCCGATTTAATCTAATGGGCGACCCATTAGCCATAGAAAATTATAAATGGGGATTAAAAAACGGCTTATGTACCTATTTAGCCATTCAAGGTATTGAAAGAGAAGAATCCTGGAAAGCGATTGACCCCTCTAAACCCTACGACACTATTGACGTTCAGGATATCAACAATCCAAATATCTACGAAAAAGTGATTGTAAAAACAACGGGCGCCTCCCTTAAGCACGGCACTTGGAAAATATACGACCCCTACACAGGTCAACGATTAAGAACCGAAAACTGGATACTAGATGTTTTGCAAGACCCAAATGCAAAAAAAGAAGTAGAGGCTGACATCAAGAATGCATTACCAAATGCTGGCGTATCAAAATCTAAGTCTGATACGGCCATCAAAAAAGTAATTCCTAAAGAAGTACTAGAATTTCAAAAGAAAAATAAAGGCAAAAAGATAGTGGACGGCAAAACCGGCGGATAAACCCTTATTTAATTGCCATCATAAAGCTTTTTGCAAAGTATTGCAATTGATAATCGATACTATTACTCCAATATGCTTTGTTGTGTCCTCCAGGCCTTTCGGTATAGTCATGATCAATTTTATT
>JBEGUD010000160.1:0-5762 GCA_041179065.1 Bacteroidota bacterium
AAGGATTTTTTAATGCTGCTTTTTGGCAAACCATCGCTTTTGTTTTTGGTAGCAATTTAAAACAACCATACAATCCAAAAGGAGATGACGCCGACATGGAAAAAATTGTATTGGATGTCGAAAAAATGTATGGCTACAAAAGTTAGCGGTATTTATAGAGTAGTTGTTTAAATAAATCCCTATCTATCATTTCGGCGCCAAGGCTCTCCAAATGGTCGGTGTACACTTGACAATCAATAAGTACAATACCTTCCGCTTCTAATTGTTTTACATAGCTAATAAATGCAAACTTGCTGGCATTGCTTTCTTTGCTAAACATACTCTCTCCAAAAAATAGTTTACCCATTTTAATGCCATAGAGTCCACCTACCAATTTGCCATTACTCCAAGCTTCTGCGCTATGTGCAATGCCTAGTTGGTGTAAAATGTTGTAGGCCTTTTCCACGGCAGGCGTGATCCAAGTGCCTTGCTGTCCCGCACGCTTTATTTTTTTACAATGTGCAATTACCTGATCAAAAGCCGTGTTGGTTTTAAAAACAAATTCTTGTCTTTTAATCACCTGCTTCATGGTGGCACTTACTTTTAAATTGGCAGGATAGATCACAAATCTTGGGTTGGGGCTCCACCATAGTGGCGTTTCTCCCTCATACCATGGAAAAATACCTTCTTGGTAGGCCTTAATAAGCCTTTCGGTACTTAGGTCGCCACCCATGGCAAGTAACCCGTCTTCGAGTGCCTCTTCGAGCGGCGGGAACCAAATGTTATCATCAAGTATTGTTAGCGACATTAGTTTTTTGTGGATTCGATCGTGGCACTTATTCCTCTTTCTGTGATGGCGTCACACATGGGTTTTAAGGTGTCATAATCTCCATTTTTTACAGCGTATTTGCCATTGTGATGAATGATCATGGCAGACTGCTCGGCCTGCTCCTGTGAGTGTTTGCATACATCCATCAAGGTTTCAATCACCCATTCAAAAGTATTGACTTCGTCATTCCAAACAATGAGCTGAAAGGGGGTAGCGGTTGCTGTAAGCGTGTCTGTTTCTTCAGATTCCCAAGGCTTTGTTTGGTTGTAGATGTCCCTCATGTTGTAAAATTAAAGAATGTTATTTACAATCTTAAAACACTTAATTTTATTTCTGTTAAAAGCCCGTTATGAAAAAAATTGTTCCGTTTTTATTTTTAATAATTAGTGTTCAAATAGCAGCCTGTAAAAAGCCGTACAAAATTATTGAACCACCTGTTACCGTTGATACTAGCTTTTTTGCAAGAGGGGCAGATATTGGATGGTTGTCAGAGATGGAAGCCGCTGGAGTTAAATTTTATATGTCTAATGGAACTGAGTCCGATTGTATTTCAGTTTTAAAAAGCAAAGGGATTAATTCATTGAGGTTTAGGGTGTGGGTAGATCCAGATAATGGATGGTGTGGTCAGGCAGATGTGGTTAAAATGGCTGTACGGGCTAAAAATGCAGGGATGCGTGTGATGATCGATTTTCATTATAGTGATTTTTGGGCCGATCCAGGAAAGCAAAATAAACCCAAGGCTTGGTTGAATTTAAATGCTGCTGGGTTAAACCAAGCGGTGTATACGCATACAAAAACCGTGTTAACGGCATTATTACAAGCCGGTGTTGTTCCAGCTTGGGTTCAAATTGGCAATGAAACCAATGATGGCATGTTGTGGGAGGAAGGCAGGGCTTCTAAAAATATGGGGCAGTTTGCAGCCATGGTAGCAGCGGGTGCAAAGGCAGTGCGGGAAACAAGTGCTAGTTCTAAAGTGATTGTTCATATTTCTAATGGATATGATAATGCTTTGTTTAGATGGATTTTTGATGGGTTAACGGCGAATAAAGTGGATTATGACATCATTGCGATGTCATTGTATCCAAGTGTTTCCAATTGGTCAAGTTTAAATATGCAATGCTTAAACAACATGAATGATATGGTGGCTAGGTATAATAAAGAAATTATGATTAGTGAGGTTGGTATGGAAGCATCGGCAGCTACTGCATGTAAATCATTTATTCAAGATTTAATTGCAAAAACCAAATCGGTGAATCAGAAAAAAGGGTTGGGTGTATTTTACTGGGAGCCCCAGAGTTATAATAGTTGGAAAGGGTATAAGCTTGGCGCCTTTGATGACACAGGTAAACCAACCGCCGCGATGGATGCATTTATCAATTAATATTTTCTTTTTCAACCCTTCTAGTACCTGCATACATTTCGTATTCTAACAAACGGCAATCTATTTTGGCGTTTAAAAATTCAATACGTCTACTAGGCTTTAATCTTATTTTTTTTGCAAGTTCTAGGTTTCCTGTAAATATATAGCCAGTTGATCCTTTGCATTTATTTTTTAAAAAGTCGCCCATTCTTGCATACGTAGCTTCTAGTTCAATTTCTTCACCCAATCTTTCGCCGTATTCTGGGTTAAATAAAATAACTGCACCCTCCATGTTGTCAGGCATTTTTGTAGATTCAAAATCACATACCTGAAAAGTAATGAGGTCTTCTACGCCAGCCGCTGCTGCATTTAATTTTGCGATATCAATGGCTTGTTTGCTGATGTCGGATGCAATAATTTGTACCCCAGTTGGTTCAGAAATTTGATGTTCAATAACCGCTCTTTCTTTATCGTATATTGTGCTGTCGTAGCCTAACACGTGCATGAAAGCATAATTGTGTCGCAGCAGGCCAGGCACTCTTTTACTGGCAATGAGTGCTGCTTCTATGGCGAGTGTACCAGAACCGCACATGGGATTGATAAATGGTGTTGTAGTGTTCCATTTGCCCGATAAAATAGTAGCAGCAGCAAGTGCTTCTAACATAGGGGCTTTTCCTGGTATTTTTCGGTAACCATGTCTTGCGAGTGAATCGCCAGTGGTGTCAATAAATACTTCGGCCTCATCATATTTCCAATACAAGTATACAACAGCACCTGTTAGTTCAGATCCAGTAGAAGGTCTTTTATTCGCAACCTTTCGCATACGATCTACTACTGCATCTTTTACCCGAAGGTTTGCAAATAAATTGGTGGTGATAGTGGTATGAAACACATTGCTGGTAACCGAAAAATACCCGCCCGGATCAATTATTTTTTCCCATTCAATGTTACATAGGTTTTCATATAACTCATCGGGGTTGTTACAATTAAATGTTTTGATAGAATATAAAACTTGACTAGCCGTTCGAAGTTGAAGGTTGAGTTTTATGCAGTCATTAATAGTGCCCGTAATTTCTACCCCCGTTTGAAAACTTCGGGTAACTTTAAATCCTAATGCAGTTACTTCTGAAGTAAGGGCAGGGGATAACCATTTATGGCATGTAATTACAATTTTATTGGGCGTTGTAAAGGGTTGCATAAGGCAAACTTAATTTAAATGGCTTAATGGGGGTGTATAAAAAAAGCCCTCGATACAATCGAAGGCTTTTTTGTGTGGGAGCACACGGGTTCGAACCGCGGACCCTCTCGGTGTAAACGAGATGCTCTAAACCAACTGAGCTATGCTCCCTTTTTATTGGAGTGCAAAAATAAGGTCTGAAGTGAAACTGCCAAAAAAAACTTTGATTTTTTAGCGAATTAATTGAATTGAAGGGATGGAAACCTATATAATTGGCTATCATACACGAAAAGTTCCTCAATTTCATAGTCCCAATATTTATAAAGAGGTGACTTTTTGAGGTATTTAGCCGCCGCTTCCCTGGAATCGGTATTTAGGGTGATCCAGCAGGTTTGGCTCTCCATACTTACTGCATAGCTGTCAATAATGCTCTTATTAAATAAGAAATTGATATAACTACGATGTGGGGGAACCAGCGTCATAAACTGATCGTCCATGGTAAATTTGATAATTGCCTGAAACTTTTTCATACCGGGTTCTTTAATACTGCTCTACTAATCTACAATTTTCGTGCCTAATTGTTACAATCTCACCAAATTAATTTTGCGATCTTGCCACGGCCGCCGGCAAGATAAACAGCGCGTCCATTTTTTGCCTTTTGCACCACATGAAAACTCTCTTTTGATACGAGTTCCCAATGAATGCCACCATCGGTACTAATGTCTACACCCGATGTGCCACATGCAATTAAAGTTTCATTGTCTATGTAAATGACACAAGAACGGTAACCGTGTGGCGGTACCAACGGATTGGTATAGGTTCTGTTGCCATTTTCAAAAGCAAGTAAAATACAATTGAACCTACTAATGGTATCATGTGCAAAGTCGCCGCCAACAATAACGCCTTTTTGGATTTTATTATTAAATGCTATAGAGTTGGCGCCCGCAGAGCTAAAGCCTTGTAATAAAGGCAAGGAATCATTAAATGAATGTTCTAAAAAATCTTTTAATCGTGATTTAGTACCACCTGTAACCACTAGCCATGGAGATCCTTTGCTAAAATTTGTGATGGCGATATTAGTGCCACTTGATGCAAACATCGCTTCACCATCAGGTACAGTAGGCATATTTTTCAATTCTTTTTTAGAAGGCTTGATCCAACTGTCGCCACCATCAAAAGTTTTGGCATAAAATATTTTTTGTTTGATAGGGTCGCCCACAACCATGCCTACTAATTTGCCGTCTACTTTTTCAAAGTGCATAGCGTCTAAAAACATGCCAGTGGTAGTGTCTTCAAAAACTTTTTTCCAACTTTTACCACCATCCGTTGTTTTTAAAATAATAGCTGGATCCGAAACTGCCATAATAACTGCCGTGTTTTGATCAAAAGCCTCGATGTCTCTAAAGTCTCTTTTTTCAAAACCAGGCACCTGCATCCATTCAATATTTTTACCACCGTCTGTGCTTTTTGCTACCATACCACCGGATCCACTGGCCCAAAAAATGTTGTCATTTACAACACTCAGCCCTCTAATACTTACTTTATTACTTGAACCAAGTAGGCTAATACTTATATCTGGCGTTGGTTTTATAGAAAGTGGAATCTGGTTTTGGGAGCTAGCCTTGAGGCTTGTGAGGAGCCATAAAACCGCGCTACAATAAAATATTTTTATAAACCGCATAGGATGTACATTTTTGCATGGTTAACTAGGCTAAATCTAGAACAAGTTTTATACCCAAAAAAATATTATTGATGATACCGTATTGGATGAGTAGGACACAGTTAATGTTAGGAGATGAGCCCATACAAGCCCTGATGTCTAAAAACGTTCTCGTGGTTGGACTTGGAGGTGTTGGTGGTATTTGTGCAGAAATGATTGCCCGCGCGGGTGTAGGTAAAATGACCATTGTGGATGCCGATACCGTAGA
Organism: Bacteroidota bacterium; assembly: GCA_041179065.1. Taxonomy (GTDB): domain Bacteria; phylum Bacteroidota; class Bacteroidia; order Chitinophagales; family Chitinophagaceae; genus Sediminibacterium. The sequence goes on from JBEGUD010000160.1 coordinate 5,274, forward strand.
CTTAAGCAATGTGAATAGGCAAATTCCGGCGCTACATTCTACTGCAGGAAAACCAAAAGCAGAGGTAATGGCTGAGCGTTTAAAAGACATTAACCCGGATTTAGACTTAACGGTATTAACAGAATACATCAAAGAAGAACGTACCAGGGAAATACTAGATAACGGAGCTTTTGATTACGCCGTAGATTGCATTGACACTTTATCTCCTAAAGTGTATTTTATAAAAGCTTGTATTGACAGAAAAATCCCTATTGTAAGTTCACTTGGGGCTGGCGGAAAAATGGATCCTTCGCAAATAAAAGTGACGGATATTTCAAAAACCTATCAGTGTAATTTGGCAAAATATGTTCGTAAAAAATTGCACGCGCTAGATATTTACAAAGGGCTTACAGTGGTATTTAGCCCAGAGATAGTAGACCAGTCAAAAATTATTGAAACCGAAAAAGCCTTTCCTAAAAAATCAATTATTGGCACACTTTCTTACATGCC
>JBEGUD010000161.1:0-2810 GCA_041179065.1 Bacteroidota bacterium
TGCTATTTATACTTTTTCTAGCCTTCGTTTTGTAACAACGGCTATCAATAAAGCTAAAAACTGCAATCCTAGTTTAAAAGATTGGATTAAAATAAACGGGTACGTTAGTGTAGCTACTGCATTTATGTTTTTATTAAATAGCATTGGCATATTAATGCTCCGCCCTATCGAGTTTAATGATTTTGTAACAAAAGCCATGGAAACGCAGGCCAGTTTACCTCCAAGCATCACACCTGCATTTGTAGGTCAAATGCTCAAGTACACCGCTATTTTTATGCTGATCACTAGTACCATTATACTCGTACACACTAGAATTCAATTCGTATTTTTAAAAGCGTATAGCTACGTATTTGACAGTGAATAACCATACCCCACTTGCCGAAAGAATGCGGCCAAATAAACTAGAAGATCTAGTTGGCCAAGAACACTTAACAGGCAAGGGAAGTATTTTAAACACAAGCATTGAAAAAGGGCATATTCCTTCCATGATTTTATGGGGGCCGCCGGGTGTTGGCAAAACCACCATTGCTAATATTATAGCCCACCAATTAAACGCCCCCTATTTTCAGTTAAGTGCCATTAGCAGTGGTGTCAAAGAAGTTAGGGAGGTTATTGAAAAAGCCAAAGACCAACCAGGGGCCGTATTGTTTATAGATGAGATACACCGCTTTAATAAAGGCCAACAAGACGCCCTTTTAGCGGCCGTTGAAAAAGGTATTATCACCCTCATTGGTGCCACCACAGAAAATCCTTCTTTTGAAGTAAATAACGCCTTATTAAGTAGATGTCAAGTATTTGTTTTAAAACAATTACAAGAACAGGACCTAGGTGCATTAATACTTGAGGTTATCAAAAAAGACATCTACTTGTCTACCCTTCCTATTCAATTACAAGAAACGGCTGCCCTATTTAAAATTGCCGGTGGTGATGCTAGAAAATTACTCAACCTTTTAGAACTTGTTGTTCAAACATATGCAAGCGATGAGGCTATTATCATTACTGACAAAATTGTGATGAGTGTAGCGCAGCAAAAATTAGCCATCTATGACAAAGGTGGTGAGCAGCATTACGATATCATTTCTGCCTTTATTAAAAGTATGCGTGGTAGCGACCCAAATGCAGCCGTGTACTGGCTAGCCCGCATGATAGAAGGCGGAGAAGATGTAAAATTTATTGCAAGGCGCATGCTCATTTTTGCCAGCGAAGACATTGGAAACGCTAACCCCAATGCACTATTACTTGCTAATAATACTTTTGACGCAGTAAGTAAAATCGGATACCCAGAGTCGCGGATAATATTATCGCAGTGTGCTACGTATTTGGCTTCTTCGCCAAAAAGCAACGCCGCATATGTTGCAATTAATGACGCGCTCGCACTTGTTGCAAAAACTGGCGACCTCCCGGTGCCACTCCATTTACGCAATGCCCCAACCAAACTCATGCAACAAATGGATTATGGCAAAGATTATAAATATGCCCACCTAGGCGAAAATAATTTTGTGGACCTTGAATTTTTTCCAGAAGCCATTAAAGGAACTACGCTATATACCCCAGGCAACAATGCAAGAGAAAATGAAATCAGAAGCTTTTTAGTACAGCGCTGGAAAAAGAAATACGGGTATTAATTATTTTTTTGAGGCACCATACGACCCGACGCTCCTCTATCACCACCTTCGTGGTATTCAGCGTCTTCATTAACATCCCATAAATTATACAATTCTTTACCTGCAATAATATTTTTTGCAGCAAGCATCGCAGTCATCATGGAATGATCTTGGTTATTGTACTTGTGCATTCCATTACGGCCTATCAAATAAAGTCCCGGATAATTTGTAAGTGCATCTCTAACGCTATCCACTCTTGCCTTATAAAACTGATCATACACCGGATATGCTTTGGGTTGCCTTACAACATAACCATCCACTACAGCCGATGCTTTTGTAAGGCCAATTTTTTCAATTTCTTTTTTGCCAAGTTCAATTAAATCGGCGTTGGAACTTGTCCAAAGCCCATCTCCTTCAAAACAAAAATATTCGAGACCATAACATGCCATGCTTGGATCAGGCACCATGTAAGGACTCCATGATTTAAAGTTTTGCACCCTACCTACTTTTACTTCAGGATCATGAATGTAAATCCAGTTATCAGAAAACGCATCTTCGTCTTTACAAATAAGCACCACCGTTAAAAAATCGCGATAACCAAGCGCAGCAGCGTTTGCAGCCACCGAAGCCGGGAAAGCAGGCAATACATTTGCCACAAGCTCACGCATAGGAGCCGTTGAAAGTACATAATCAAAGCCCGTTACATTCCCTTGACTTGTAGTTTGAACGGTCCATGAATTATTAGTGTATTCAATTTTTTGAACACCGCAATTCATATGTAGTGTAACACCCATGGCCTTGCTCTTTTCGGCACAAGCCTCCCACATCATACCCGGCCCCTGTTTTGGATACCTGAATGAATCGATGAGTGTTTTTATAACCTTGTCTTTATCAGTAGCCTTTTTATTTGGCTTAAATAGTGCGTTAAAAATGGCACTACTTAAAGAAAGTCCTTTAATGCGCTGCGCTGCCCAATCAGCACTGATTTCATTACAAGGAATACCCCATACTTTTTCGGTGTATGTTTTAAAGAAAATATTAAAAAGTCTCTTTCCAAATTGATTGGTTACCCACTCTTCAAAATTGGTCGGATTTTTTACAGGAAATACTTTTGCTTTTAAATAACTCAACACACACAAAGCACTTTCAAAAATGCCTAATTTACGGAGGGCCTCAAAAGCAACAAGTGGATAAGAGAAAAAATGA
>JBEGUD010000162.1:0-5094 GCA_041179065.1 Bacteroidota bacterium
TGTTTGGTTAAAAACTGTTGGTAGGTACGCCACTCAATTTGCTTCGTTTTAATATTGGTACCAGCGGTATACGGTTCCGATTGAATATACCCTACGCCTACAAGTAAGTTGTTGTTGCCCGGTGTTAAATTTTTTCCAATACCCGTTCTAATCAATAACTGTTCTAGATCACCAAAGGCATTGTAATTTCTATGCTGAATTTCATTGGTCCAAAGCCAATCCTTTTTAAAAGACTGGTTTCCAAAATAAATGAGCCAGTTACCAGTGGGCGATGTTTGAGCAATCCCCACATTTTGTAGGAGTAAACCCAGCACAACCAATGACGCAAATCTCTTCATAGACTATAAAATTACAACATTTGGTACGGATGGGCTACTTGTGGGTAGATTAAATATAAAAGAGTTGAGTAAATAAAATGATCGCAGCAATAATAATTGAAATTCCTAAAAGAAATCTTTTGTGTAATTCTTTCGGAAACTTCAATAAAATAAGAGAAGCTGATGAAACGATAAGTAGCGTGGTAACAATAACTAAAAAGTTATTTTTAATCCAGGTATTTGAAAGTAATCTTGCTATTAATAATAGAGCAAGACAAATAAAGGGTATTGATTTCAACAATTTTTCTTTTTTCATGCTTACTGATTTATGTGGTCTTACACTTATTTGCAGCTAAATTACAGTTATCTCCAGCAGTTTTTTGATACAATATTGAAGTACCGTGACACAAAATTCCAAATATAAAAGTAACGTCTAATGCAGAACATCCCAAATGCATTATAGTTGCTTCAGCAGCAACTGATAAGATACAATTAACTCTAATTTTTTCGCAATCATCAAACATGAAATTTAAAGTGACTGGCTTTGAATGAAACTGATTTTTATTACTTATTTGTTCAAAGGTTTTTAGTACTGCTGCTTTTTTTTCTTCATTTGTGTATGCATTAAAATCGTATTTTCTCCAAAGCTGCCTCATAATATTGGATAATTGAATGTATGCAAAACGAAACTCTTCATTATTGTTATAGCCATATACCTTATACATTAAGTTGGCTTCTTCATTAGAAATTTTTCCATCTTTCAGTAAACTGGACAACAAGGTATAATCTTGAACAGAATTGAATTGATTTTTCATTTTAAATACATAATCTTGAAAAAGAGGGTCTTTGTGTATATCACTGATAGAGCGTTTAGTAATTTCTTCTATAGACTCCTTTTTACATCCGAATATGCTTAAAGAGAAAAAGATAATGACAAAAGCTCCGGAGAGCATGCCATTTCTAAGTGATATTTCATGTCTCATGTGGTTAGATTTTAGATTAATCGTAAAGATTCTAGACTAAATCTAATTTTTTTTGAAGCCTTTTCGCAATGTATTTATACGCTTTATCAAGCTAATATCTTGTCGATTTAAAAAAGTTAATGAAGGTATACACTCACGTACGGAGCTGAAATATTTCCCTGGACAGTAAGCATAAGTACAATCATAATACACATAACTCATTGATAATCAACATATATTTTGATGATTAATTTAATGATTCAAATTTATCATTGAAAATCAATGATTTATAAAGGTTCGCGTAAAAATAAACCTCAAAATAGTTGGTAAATCAATTCTACTGCCTCACCTTTGCCGTCCATTTAAAACCAGCGGGATAGCGCTGGGTCATTAAAACTAAATATTATGAGTAAACTTCATTTCACCACCAAGCATGCAAACGCGGCTACTGTTCAGCACAACTGGTATGTGGTTGACGGTACTAATCAAACCGTAGGACGTATTGCATCAAAAATCGCGGCTGTTCTTCGTGGTAAGAACAAAGCGTATTACACTCCACACGTAGACTGTGGCGATTATGTTATTGTGATTAACTGCGAAAAAGTTGTTTTCACTGGTAACAAATTTCATGACAAACAATACATCAACTTCTCTGGTTTCCCAGGTGGAAAAAAAGAAGAAGCTGCTGAAGATTTAATTAAGCGTCGTCCAGAAGTAATTATGGAAAGAGCGGTAAAAGGTATGTTACCTAAAAACCGTTTAGGTCGCAAGATGATCAAAAAGTTATTTGTTTATGCAGGTGCTGCTCATCAACACAGCGCACAGCAACCAAAAGAACTTACATTCTAAACCAATTACAAAACATTAATTCCAACATAAATGGAAAAACAAAAAAACGCAGTTGGTCGCCGTAAAGAAGCTGTAACCCGTGTATTTATTAGCAAGGGTGAAGGTAAGATCACTGTAAACGACAAAGACTATAAAGCTTATTTCCCACTTGTATACTTGCAAAACCAAGTAGAAGCGCCTTTAAAAACCGCTGAAGTGGAAGGTAAATTTGACATCGTAATTAACGCACAAGGTGGTGGCCTTAAAGGTCAAGCCGAAGCTGCAAAGCTTGGTATCGCTCGTGCTTTATTAGAGATGAATCCAGAATTCCGCCCTACTTTAAAAGCAGCTGGTCAATTGAAGCGTGATCCACGTAGCGTTGAACGTAAGAAATTCGGTCACAAGAAAGCACGTAGAAGCTATCAGTTCAGCAAACGTTAATCAAACTTATACTCTAACAAATTATACAATCATACAATGGAAAATAATACTTCATTACAGCAACAACTTTTGGAGGCCGGCGTACACTTTGGTCACCTCAAAAAGAAGTGGAATCCTAAGATGTTACCTTACATCTTTGCTGAGAAGAAAGGTATTCACATTATTGACCTCAATAAAACAGTAGATCACTTACAAGAAGCTGCTGCCGCTGTTAAGCAAATTGCAAAGAGTGGTAAGAAGATCATGTTTGTTGCTACTAAAAAGCAGGCAAAAGAAATCGTGAGCGAATGCGCAAAGCGTGTGAACATGCCTTATGCTACTGAGCGTTGGTTAGGTGGTATGCTTACTAACTTTAATACCGTTCGTAAGAGCGTTAAAAAGATGCAAAGCATTGAAAAAATGTTAGCTGATGGAAGCGCAGAAAGCTTAACTAAAAAAGAGCGTCTTACTTTAAGTCGTGATAAAGAAAAAATGGAAAAAGTTTTAGGTGGTATCGCGCAATTAGGCCGTTTACCAGCTGCACTTTTCTTAGTAGATATTGGTGTAGAACATATTGCACTTGCAGAAGCAAAGCGTTTAGGCATTACTACTTTTGGTATGGTAGATACCAACTGTGATCCTAATAAAGTTGATTTTGCAGTACCTGCAAATGATGATGCAACAAAATCTATTGCTATCATTACCAACTATATCGTTGCTGCAATCGCAGAAGGTTTAGCAGAGCGTCAAGCATCTAAAGATGATGATGAATCTGATGACTCAAACAACGAAAACGAAGCTAAGGCTCGCAGACTAGAAGCAGAAGCGCAAGCTGAAGCTGGTCGCGGTGGTCGCAGAGCACCTGCTAGCGCAGATGGTGCTGCTCCTAAGCGTCGTACAACAACAGGAACACGTCGTCCTGCTGGAAAATAAAATACTATTCAATTGGGCCATCACTTCAATACCTATTGGTAATGATTTGTGGCCCAATTTTTATAAAGCCTAAAAAATAATTATTATGAGTACTGTAAACATTACAGCCCAAGATATTAATAAACTTCGTCAGGCAACTGGCGCAGGTATGATGGATTGCCGTAAAGCATTAACAGAATCTGCTGGTGATTTTGAAGCGGCTATCGATTGGTTACGTAAGCAAGGTCAAAAAGTGGCTGCAAAACGTAGCGACCGTGAAGCAAAAGAAGGTGTAATTATTGCACAAACTTCTGCAGACAACAAAACTGGTTTTATCGTTTGTATTTCTTGCGAAACTGATTTCGTTTCTAAAAATGCAGAGTTCGTTGCATTTGCGCAAAGCATTGCTGATGCTGCTGTTGCCAACAATGTAAAATCTGCAGAAGAATTAAATGAAGTATTGATAGGCGGCGCTAAAGTGTCTGATATGATCAACGACAAATTAGCTTCTATCGGTGAAAAAATTGGTGTTGCTAAATTTGAAAGAGTAGAAGCTGCTTTTGTGGCATCTTATATCCATGGTGCAAACCGTATGGGTGTATTAGTAGGTTTAAATAAAGAAGCAGCAGAAGCTGGTAGAGACGTAGCGATGCAAATTGCTGCGATGAACCCACTTGCGGTTGATGCAAATTCTATTCCTGCTGATGTTATTGAAAGAGAGCGTGCAATCATCATCGATACCATGAAGGAAGATCCTAAAATGGCTGGCAAACCAGACGAAATGGTTGCTAAAATTGCTGAAGGTAAGATCAATGCTTTCTTCAAAGAAAATACCCTTTTAGCACAAGCCTTTGTTAAGGATGGTGGTATCAGTGTAGAGGCTTACTTGAAATCTGCTGGCGACGTTGTTGTTACAGAATTTAAGCGTGTAGCTTTAGGTTAAAATACAGTTTCAAACTGCTTATACATAGAGGCCCTAACGGGCCTCTATTTTTTTGCCCCGGTTTTCTTTGGCACTTGGCTAAAAATTGAGGTTATTTGCATATATAAATGACCCATTATGCTGCCTAAATACAAAAGAATCCTCCTCAAATTATCTGGCGAAGCCTTATTAGGTGAACAAAGAAATGGCGATCCGTTCAATCCAAAAATTATTGAACAGTATGCGCAGGATATTAAAAAAGTAGTAGACCTAGGTGTACAAGTAGCTATTGTAATTGGTGGCGGTAATATTTATAGGGGCATGAATGAAGCGGATAGTGGTATTGAGCGCGCACATGGAGATTATATGGGTATGCTTGCTACGGTAATCAACGCCATGGCCATGCAAGCGATGCTTGAAAAAATTGGTGTGTATACAAGACTGCAAAGTGCCATTAATATGGAGCAGGTTGCAGAGCCGTATATCCGACGTAAAGCACTTAGACATTTAGAAAAAGGACGTGTGGTGATATTTGGTGCAGGTACTGGAAATCCTTATTTCACAACAGATACAGCGGGTTCACTGCGTGCGATTGAAATGAAGGCCGATGTCATTTTAAAAGGTACACGTGTAGATGGTGTTTATAGCGCTGATCCAGAAAAAGATCCTACCGCTACTAAATTTGAAACCATTGGTTTCCAAGAATGTATTTCTAAAAATTTAAAAGTAATGG
>JBEGUD010000163.1:0-5287 GCA_041179065.1 Bacteroidota bacterium
GCGCCACCCATGATATTTTCTTCGATTACTATTTTATTAAATGCCTTAGGTGTTGAAATGGATACGGTCACATTGAGTGTATCACCTACATGCAGTGTTGCGTTTTCTGGAAGTACAATCCAGCGACCATTTATTTTTTGTTGGATTATTTTTTGGAGTCTAAATGCGCTATTAGACTTTATTGGTTTTTCAACTTTGTTATACTGCGACCAAATAATTTTAGTTTCCTGTTTATTGACTGCTCCTGAACTACTTGTTTGAAGCGAATAATTTCCCATATCATTACTTATAAAATCACCAACTAATAAGCTGTCAAAACGAGCACGACCTGCTATGGTAAATTGTTTATTGCCCATTTGTAATTTCCAATAATCAAGTGGGGTAGCAGCATTAAAGGAAATGCGCATATTATTATGGGTGCTGCTTTCTGGGGCATTTAACAGCGCACTAAAAATCCCTTTTATAAGGGTGTCTTTGCTGCTTTTTAAAACCACCGAATCTGAAACAAGTACTCTGTTAGTGTATACAAAAAAGCTATCGGTATAGTTACTAGTGGCTACCACTTCTTTTTTATTTTCTAATACGGTTGCTTCCAATTGATAGCGAAGTAGTTGCATAAAGCCAAAGGCGGCTTGAATAGGGAATTGAATGCGAATTTCAGCACCTGCATCAATACTATAATACTGTGATGGAAAAACATTTTGAAACCAACCATCTACGGGGCTATTGTTTGATGGGTTGATGAGTGACAAGTGAACCTGCCCGGTAACTTGCTTATTGGTTTTATTTACAATCGTTGCAGTGATAAATGACTTGTCACCCTCTCTTAAAAAATTTGCATGTCGCCCACTTACCACCACTTGACCGTTAGCTATATAAATGCTGCAAAAGGCAATCACAATTAAAAAAAGAAGATGCTTGCGTAATGGCTTCATATTTGTAAATCTAATCATTGATAGGCAAAAAAAAGCCTGCAACAATTGTTACAGGCTTTCATTAAAAAGTCTAATTATTTATTAATAACTTCTGCCATTGTTTTTCCAATATCAGCAGGGCTAGCTACTACATGAATGCCACAAGCTGCCATAATTTTCATTTTAGCTGCTGCTGTGTCATCTGCACCGCCAACAATCGCACCCGCATGACCCATTCTTCTGCCTGGAGGCGCTGTTTGACCAGCAATAAATCCTACAACAGGTTTTGTTTTATTGGCTTTAATCCACTCAGCTGCTTCTGCTTCCATGCTACCACCAATTTCACCAATCATAATAATACCATCGGTTTCTGGATCGTTCATTAATAGCTCTACAGCATCTCTAGTAGGCGTGCCAATAATTGGATCACCACCAATACCAATTGCTGTAGAAATACCCATACCTGCTTTTACCACTTGGTCTGCAGCTTCATAGGTTAATGTACCGCTCTTTGAAACAATACCAATACGTCCTGGTTTAAAAATAAAACCTGGCATGATACCTACTTTTGCTTCACCGGCAGTAATAACGCCAGGGCAGTTAGGTCCAATAAGTCTGGTTGTTTTTCCGAGTAAATAGTTTTTAACTTTTACCATGTCCTGCACAGGAATACCTTCTGTGATACAAACAACTAGTTCGATACCAGCATCGGTAGCTTCCATAATCGCATCAGCTGCAAATGCAGGCGGTACAAAAATGATACTAACATTTGCGCCAGTTGCTGCAACAGCATTAGCTACTGTATTAAAAACAGGCTTGTCTAAATGAGTGCTGCCTCCTTTTCCTGGAGTTACACCACCCACCACATTGGTGCCGTATTCAATCATTTGTGTAGCGTGGAACGTACCTTCTGTTCCGGTAAATCCCTGAACAATTACTTTAGAATTCTTATTAACTAATACTGACATAGTGATCTCGGTATTTTTATTTGCCGCAAAAATAGGTGAAAAACAATACCTTACCTTCTTTCCTGTTAAACTTTACCAAAATATCCCGTTCAATCCCTACTTTTGCGCTCGACTTCGCAAAAGTCTTCATTTTAAAATTAAACACATGGCAACTACTTCAGACATCTCTCGTGGGGTGATCCTTAAACTAGACGGAAGCTTATATTCTGTTGTTGAATTTGGCGAGAACAAGACGGCTCGTGCAGCAGCAAAGGTTTGGGCTAAATTAAAAGGCGTAGACAACAAAAGATCTATCGAAAAAACATGGAATAGTGGTGAAACCATTTACCCTGTTCGTGTTGAGAAGAGAGCTTTCCAGTTTTTATACAAAGACGAAAGTGGCTTCAACCTTATGAACAATGAGACTTTCGAGCAAATTGCATTAGGTGAAGAAATGATTGATGCACCTCAGTTTTTAAAAGACGGTTCTGAAGTTTTTGTATTCATCAATACAGAAACCGACCAAGCGATTGGTGCAGAATTACCAGAAAAAATTGTGGTACGTATTACTTATTGTGAGCCAGGATTAAGAGGCGATACCGCAACTAGAGCTCTAAAGGCAGCTACTGTTGAAACAGGTGCAACCGTAATGGTTCCTTTGTTTGTGGAAGAAGGCGAACTTGTACGCGTAAACACCAAATCTGGTGACTACGTAGAAAGAGTAAAAGAATAAGATAAATCGTTAATAAATAAAAAAGGGGAAAATTCAGTTTTCCCCTTTTTTTGGCAAAAAATGCCTATTTTGCCCCCGAAATTGATCAAAATAACCCCAATTTACCCCAAAAACCGTAAAAATGGACTTAAAGCAAATTCACGAATTAATCAAAATTGTCAATAAAAGTAACATTGGCGAAATCAGTATAGAAGACAAAGATGGTAAAGTAACCATCAAGCAAAAGGAAGAAGCGGCTGTAACCTATACCTCTGCACCTAGCCAGGCGGTATATGCACCTGCTCCTGCTGCTCCATCTGCCCCAGCTGCTGCCCCTGCAGCTAGCGCGCCAGCTGCTGCTCCAGCTCCAAAAGCGGATAACCTCATTACTATTAAGAGTCCAATGATTGGTACTTTTTACAGAAGACCGTCTCCAGATAAGCCATTACTTGCTGATGTAGGTACCGATGTAGCTGCTGGCAAAGTGGTTTGTATTATTGAAGCCATGAAGTTGTTTAACGAAATTGAAAGTGAAATTTCTGGAACCATTGTTAAGGTACTCGTTGAGGATGCAAGTCCTGTAGAGTTTGACCAGCCATTATTTTTAGTAGAACCTAACAAATAAGCAGGCTTCTTTTTAACCTTAAATTCAAAAGATGTTCAATAAAATATTGATTGCCAATAGAGGAGAAATTGCGCTACGTATTATCCGTACTTGTAGAGAGATGGGGATTAAAACAGTAGCCGTTTATTCTACTGCCGATAAAGATAGCTTACACGTAAAATTTGCAGATGAGGCTGTTTGTATTGGTAAACCTAAAGGGGTGGATTCTTATTTAAACATTCCTCATATTATGGCGGCTGCCGAAATTACCAATGCAGATGCCATTCATCCTGGATATGGATTTTTAGCAGAGAATGCCAAGTTTGCGCAAATTTGTGCCGACCATGGCATTAAATTTATTGGCCCAACCCCCGAAATGATTAACAAAATGGGGGACAAGATCACGGCTAAGGATACCATGATTAAAGCAGGTGTTCCGGTGGTGCCAGGTGGTAAAGGTTTGTTAGAAAGTGTAGAGGAAGCCGTAACATTAGCCAAAGAAATTGGATACCCTGTTATTTTAAAAGCAACTGCCGGCGGTGGTGGTAAGGGAATGCGTGTGGTATGGAATGAAGAAGAAATTGAAAAAGCATATTCGTCTGCTCGACAAGAAGCTGCAGCTGCATTTAAAAATGACGGCGTGTACATGGAAAAATTTGTAGAAGAGCCAAGACACATCGAAATACAGGTTGCTGGAGATCAATACGGAACGGTATGTCACATGAGTGAGCGCGATTGTTCGATACAGCGTCGTCACCAAAAATTAGTAGAAGAATCTCCTTCTCCTTTTATGACACCTGAACTTCGTAAAAAAATGGGTGAAGCCGCTATTAAGGCAGCTGCAGCTATTAATTATGAAAGTGTAGGAACGGTAGAGTTTTTAGTGGACAAGCACCGCAACTTCTATTTCATGGAAATGAATACCCGTATTCAGGTAGAGCACTGTGTAACGGAAGAAGTGATCAATTTTGATTTGATTAAAGAGCAAATTAAAATTGCAATGGGTGAAAAAATTTCTGGCAAAAACTACGAGCCACAAATGCATGCCATTGAGTGCCGTATCAATGCCGAAGATCCCTACAACGATTTTAGACCTTCACCCGGAAAAATTACCGTACTGCATACCCCAGGTGGGCATGGTGTTCGCGTAGATAGCCATGTATATGCAGGTTATGTAATTCCGCCGTATTACGATTCTATGATTGGTAAATTAATTACCGTTGCGCAAACGCGTGAGGAGGCTATTGATACCATGTATCGTGCCTTGTCAGAATATGTAATTGAAGGTGTTAAAACAACCATACCTTTTCATTTGCAACTCATGCAAAATGAAGATTTTAGAAAAGGTAATTTTACCACAAAGTTTTTAGAAACCTTTACGATGAAATAAAAAAAAGCCCTTACAATTTGTAAGGGCTTTTTTTTGAATGCTATTGGAACTATTGTCCGCCACCACGCTGTGGTCTGTTTCTTGTCATTTCTTCGTAGAAATCATCTACTGCTTTAATTTGATCATCGGTTAAAGGAACTGCCTTTAATTTCTTTTTGCGCTCGTCTGCTGTTTCTTTTCGCTTAGCGGCTCTTTCTTCTTCTGATAAATCACGAAGGCCTCTATTTTGTGCCTGCGCCCATAATTGAATTTCTAATACTTTATCTGCTTCTGAATCAGATAATTTTGTTTTTTCCATTAATTGTGGCTTGATACGTTGCTTCATCATTTCAAGCATTTGAGCAGGGTCCATTTGCTGACCACCGCCAAATCCGCCACCACCTTGTGCCATTACACTTGTAGCTGCGATACAACCTACAATTGTTAAAAGTGCGATTATTTTTTTCATAATTTAATTTTAAGTGTTGTTAAGTTACTAATTTTTGTCTTCTGCTGTTTTAATTTTCGGTTAACCCAATAAATTATTCGGTGCGGTTATCTTAAAAATAACATTTCTCTATACTTTGGTAGTGTCCATTTATCGTCATCTACTAAGTGTTCTAGCTTGTCTACATGGTAGCGGATTTCATCAAAAAATGCTGACTTTACATCCGCTTCATAAGCGATGGCTTTTTTTCTAGTGTCTTCGATGTTGTTGGCTACTTTTCTAGCTTCTACCAT
>JBEGUD010000164.1:0-4439 GCA_041179065.1 Bacteroidota bacterium
AATACCAAGTAGGACTCCTAATATTCTATGTGATTTTCTGATGTAGTATTGTTTGCTTTTTGCCATATTTAATTTTTGTTTTTTAAAAAACTACCATCGCTTTAACTACTTTACTATTAGGTTTTAACCAACTTTCAAATTGAGTTGCCACCTCAATAAACGTTACTTTATGTGTAATGTAGTTTGCAGGTTGTACCAATCCGTTTTTTATACAGTCCATTACATGTTCAAAATCCGAAACATTAGCATTTCTGCTACTCATTAAGGTCGCTTCACGTTTATGAAATTCGGGATGACTAAAACTAATATGCTCTTTTTGTAAACCCACTAGCACATAACGTCCACCATGTGCCAAATAAGCAAAGGCATTGTTTATTGCTTTTAAATTTCCTGTAGCATCCATTACAACAGTAGGCATATTATTACTCGTTATTTGCTTAAGCGCTTCCATCACATCTTGTTTGAGCGGATTAATGGTATGCTCAACCCCTACATGAGTTGTACAAAACTGCAACCGATCGTCATTTACATCTACAACAATAACGTGAGCGCCAGCAATGCGTGCAAACTGAGCAATACCAAGCCCAATAGGGCCTGCACCAATTACAAGCACAAATTCGCTGTTGGCTATAGCAGCTCTTTTTACAGCATGAGCTCCAATCGCAAGTGGTTCAATAAGCGCTAATTCATCTAAACTTAACCCTTCACTTTTTAAAAGTGCATAATTTGGAACCGTTACAAATTCGCGCATACCCCCATCGATATGAACACCAAAAACACGCATGTTTACGCAACAATTATTTTTACCGCTATTACAAGCGGTACAATTTCCACAATGCATGTATGGAATTATTGTAACCTTATCGCCAGCAGCAAATCCAACTGCTTTTGTTTCTATAATAGTTGCTGCAAGTTCATGTCCTAAAATGCGAGGATAATTAAAATAAGGTTGCGTTCCTTCAAAAGCATGCAAATCTGTTCCGCAAATACCAATACGTTCTATTTTTAAAAGCGTTTCTCCCTCGGCAGGGGTAGGCATTTCAGTGTTAGAATAATCAAACCGACCAGGCGTTGTACAAACGAGTGCTTTCATACGGCAAAATTACTGCTTTGTAAACACCATACAATGTTGCCATGGCAGATTATCTATATTTTTATCAAATACAAATCCTGCTGCTTTAAATTCTTTAATAGCCTGCGCTTCGCTCATTTTATGGATGGTTTTAATGGGCACAGTTGGGTCTTCGGCCCTAAATTCTACCAACACTAATTTACCACCAGGTTTTAATGCAGCCCGCATAGATAAAGCCATTTCGTACGGAAAAGAAAATTCATGATACACATCAACAAGTAGCATCATGTCAATGGTGTTTTCAGGTAAAGACACTTTTTGCTCTGTACTTAATACAGGCACTATACGTGACAATTTTTCCTGCTTGATTCTGGCGTTTAAATAGGCAATCATTTCTGGTTCCACATCAACAGCAAACACTTTTCCCGTTCCCACCATTTTTGAAAGCAGGGCACTATGATAGCCACTGCCCGCTCCTATATCTGCAACAACCATACCTGGCTTTACCGCTAAATTTTTTAATAACAGAGAGGTGTTTTCTTCCATTTCTCTTTCCTCTCTTTCGAGCCAATCTATTCCGTAATGACTCATTACATGTGCTATTTGCCTACCCATGTACCACTTATTAATACCATTAGGATCCCCTGAACGTATTTTATAACGGTCTTGACCCAAAGTGCATAGGGATATCGTCAAAAAAAGAGTGAGTAAAACGCTGGTTTTTATTGAATGCATGCTTCAATTTAAATCAAAAAAGGGTTCCCACCAATAATTGAAAAAATGACACCTGATAGGTCCAAATTTCGTAAATTGTATTATGTCTAATTTCAAAATAAACCAGCATTATAAGCTTTGGACTTTAGTTCCATTTTTAATACTCTCGCTAATTGCCAAGGGGCAAAAACCCAATATTATTTACATCCTCACCGATGATCTTGGTTATGGTGACGTAAGTGCTTATAACCCCAAATCAAAAATTGCTACACCCTCAATTGACGCTTTATCAAAAGAAGGCATGACATTTACAGATGCACATTCCAACTCGTCTGTTTGCACACCAACTAGATATGGTATATTAACTGGCCAATATGCATGGCGAACAAGTTTAAAAAATGGTGTATTATGGAGTTACGACAAACCTTTAATTACGCCGGATCAATTAACGGTAGCGCAACTTTTAAAAAATAAAGGATATCAAACAGCATGTATTGGTAAGTGGCATTTAGGTTTAGATTGGGCTAAACAATCTAATGGAGCAATTGATTTTACAAAACCTATTAACGGAGGCCCTACCCAACTGGGCTTTGATTATTTTTTTGGCATTACGGCATCGCTTGATATTCCGCCATACGTTTATATTAACGGTAACACCATTACGGCTACACGCATTGATAGTATTAAGGAGCAAGGTGGTCAAGGATTTTGGAGAGCAGGGCCAATTGGAAATGATTTTAAACATCAAGATGTGCTAGATAGTTTTGTAAGCAAGTCTATTCAATACATCGAAAAAGCTTCTCAACAAAAAGATCCGTTTTTTTTATACTTGGCACTTGCTTCTCCACATACACCTATACTTCCTTCCAATGCTCAAAAAGGAAAAACAGGCACCAATGCATACGGTGATTTTGTTGCCATGACAGATGAAAAAGTGGGTCAAATACTTCAATACCTAAAAGATAAAAACTTAGATAAAAACACCATGATTGTTTTTACAAGTGATAATGGATGTTCGCCTAGTGCTAACTTTAAAGAATTACGCGAAAAAGGACACGACCCAAGTGGCGGATTTAGAGGCACCAAAGCCGATATATATGAAGGCGGGCACCGTATTCCATTTATTGTTAAGTGGCCTGGGGTGGTAAAGGCTAGCAGCATTAGCAGTACTACTATTTGTCTCACAGATTTTATGGCAACCTGTTCCGATATACTTGGTATGCCGTTGCAAAATAGTGTAACTCAAGATAGTTACAGTTTATTGCCATTATTGACACCATCTAAAAAAACCAATTACCAAAGAACCAGCACCATCCATCACTCCATTGATGGGTATTTTGCCATTAGAAAAGGGGATTGGAAACTAGCAATTTGTAGTGGCTCTGGCGGGTGGAGTGCCCCCACAGAAAATCAGGCTATAAAAAACAACTTGCCTGCTGTACAATTGTATAATTTAAATGAAGATCCTACCGAACAAAATAATGTACACAATAAATATCCTGAAATAGTTCGTGCATTAACTGCAGAACTTGAAAAAATAAAAGCAAGTAAAAATTAATGCCATGAAATATATTCTAACTCTATTACTCTTCACAAACTTTGCATTTGGGCAATCGAGTCAAATAAAATGGATAGATCCTACAAAAATGTCGGAGCAATGTATTGATGGCCGCGGATGGAATGATGGATACACTTTCCCATACGATAGGCTTCCACAAAAAGCACAGAGTATGGTAAGACCTGTGCTTTGGGACTTATCCAAACATGCTGCTGGCGAGTACATTAATTTTACCACCAATAGCAGTACTATTTATGTGAGGCTTAAAGTGAAAGGCGCGCAAGCAATGGCGCAAATGCCCGCTACTGGCGTAAGTGGTGTAGACTTGTATAGTAAAGACCCATTAGGTAATTGGAACTGGACCAAAGCCACTGTTAATTTTAAAGACACCATTACCTATAAGTTTGAAAATATTAAAGATCCAGCAGGCTTTGATTTTTTTAGACTCTACCTCCCACTTTGCAATGCCGTTTCTTGGTTAGAAATTGGCGTTCCAGAAAACGCTACTTGCACACTGTTACCTGTACAAAATGAAAAGCCCATTGTAGCTTATGGCACTTCTATTATGCATGGTGCTTACGCAAGCAGACCAGGGCTTGGGTGGACTAATATCCTCGGCAGAAAACTAAATTCAAAAATGATTAATCTTGGTTTTTCGGGAAATGGGCAACTCGAGCCTGCCATGATAGACCTCATTAATGAACTAGATGGTAAACTATACATTTTGGATTGTATGCCCAACCTATGGGATAAAACAAAATTTAGTGCCGAAGAAATAGAAAAGAGAATGCGTCATGCAGAATCAGAAATTCACAAAAAACATCCGGGCGTTCCTATCATTTTTACAGAACACTGCAGTGGCAAAGACGGCATTAATTTGGATACTGTTATGGCTCAAAAATATATTGCAGTAAGTCAAATTTCTGCTAACGTATTTAAGAAAATGAAAAAAGAGGGTATTAAAAATATTTACGAGCTTACTGCACGTCAAATTGGTTTTGATACTGAGAGTACGCTAGATGGCACGCACCCAAATGATATTGGCATGATGCAATATGCAAATGCATACTACCATTTAATTCGCAATAAAATTGG
>JBEGUD010000165.1:0-9185 GCA_041179065.1 Bacteroidota bacterium
TTTGCAAATAGTAGAAATCCAGTGATTGCTTACAATTTCGCATCTGACATGCGTGTAAACTCACTTTTATACTCGGTAGATCTTGAAGGTGGCAAGTATTTTAATTTAAACGTTACTGGACGTACAGATAAATTGTCTGCGCTTAAAAAAGACAATAACACGTTCTTTTATCCTTCTTTAAACTTAAGCACAGTTTTAAATGATTATGTATCATTACCTAGTCAAATAAACTATTTAAAATTAAGAGCTTCTTATGCGAAAGTAAGAGGTGGTGGTAGCTTTGTATCTGATTATATCGGTGCAACGCCAAACAATGCCTTTCCTCTTGGATATGGTCAACAATATTCATCTACCTATGGCGGTCCTACTTATACCTATGCAGATGTATATTCTACTGGTATTGGTTACAACAACACTACACAAGCGTCTTTTACCAATACACTTGTTGATGCAAACGTTCAACCAGATGATAGAACTTCATTTGAGTTTGGTTTTGAAGCAAAAGCATTTAACAACAGAGTTGGTATCGAAGCGTCTTATTACCAATATACCGATGGACCACAAATTTTCTCTAAATCTATTTCTCAAACATCAGGTTACGCTAGTTACGTTGTTAACGGAACTAAAACACAGCGTACTGGTTGGGATGTAACAATTAATGGCGCGGTTATTAAATCTACAAAAGGTGTTTCTTGGGATGCAACACTTAACTTAGGTGCCTTTACAAATAAGTTTAAAGAATTACCAACTGGCCTTTCAATTTTAAATAACTTTTATAAAGTTGGATCAAGAACGGATGAGGTTTGGTTTAGAATGATGGCTAGAACTCCAGATGGTCAACTTATTAATGACGCTGGTGGTCGTCCAATATATTTACCAGTTGCTCAGTACGTAGGTAATTCAAATCCTGATTTAGTGTGGGGTTTAAATAACAAATTAACGTACAAGGCTTTCACCTTTAATTTCCAAGTTGATGGTAGATTAGGTGGTGTAATGGAAGATTATGTTCGTAAAAAAACTTTCCAAGGTGGTCGTCACATAGAAACTGTTCAGGGTAAAATGGGTGAAGCACGTTACCAAGATTACAAAGGTGTTAAATCTTATGTTGGTGAAGGTGTAGTAGTTGCCTCAGGTACCCCAGTATTTGATCCAGTAACTGGAAGAATTACAAACTATAACCAGTTAACATTTGCGCCTAATACGACTAAAACTTTCATACAAGATTATATTAGCCGTGTGCATGGTAATCCAGAGCCAAATATCATGAGTAAAACATACATGAAGCTTAGAGAAGTTATGTTAACCTATGATTTACCTCAAGCGTTGGTTCAAAAATCAATATTTAAAAAAGCAACTGTTTCTTTGGTAGCTCGTAATTTACTCTATTGGATGCCAGACACTAGATTTAATGATGTTGATATTGATCAATATCCTGGTGAATCAAGTATTGGTTTACAAACACCAACTACAAGATCTTACGGTATTAACATCAACTTTATATTCTAATCCTACAAAATATTTATTATGAAAAATATTATTAAAATATTTACATTCATCCTTTTGATAGGATCATTAGGAGCTTGTAAAAAATCATTTGACTCATTGGAGGCAGATCCAAACAGAGCAACAAGTGTGCCTGCTAACCTTGTCTTTAACAACGTTTTAGGAGGTCTTAACAAAGGTGCTTTTAACGGTACACAACGTGCCAATCAGTTTTATGCTTGTAACTATGATTATTATGGTAACAATGAATACAACTGGACAGGTTATTCATTTAACAACTACAATATTTTAAAAAATATTGTAAAAATGGAGCAAGAGTCTACTAAGTCTGTTCCTTCACCAAACCCGTATACTGCACTCGGTAAGTTTTTAAAAGCGATTTATATTTATGAATTGACCATGAACTTAGGAGATGTACCTGTATCAGAAGCACTTAAAGGTTTAGAAAATGTAACACCTAAATATGACTCACAAAAAGATGTATTTAAAGCGATTTTAACTTACCTAGAAGATGCCAATACCGAAATGGCAACAGTTGTTACCAAAAACTATGTATTAGCAAATGACTATTATTATGGTAATAATTTAGCTAAATGGCAGAAAGCTGTAAATGCGTTTAAGTTACGCGTATTAATTCAGTTAAGTAATAAAGAAGCTGATGCTGATTTAAATATCAAGCAAAAATTTGCAGACGTTATCAATAACCCAACAAAGTATCCGTTGTTTGCAAGTGCTGCAGATCAAATGCAATTTGTTTACAATGCGCAGTTTAATAAATACTCTACAAGCCCTGACAACTTTGGTTTTGACGCCACTCGTTATAACATGGCTGCTACTTACTTAAATACACTTGTGTCTTTACAGGATCCAAGAACATTTATGGTTGCTGAGCCTGCTGCTGCTAAAGTTGCTGCTGGTGCTGCTCCTAATTCTTACGCCGCATTTGTGGGTGCAAGCAGTGGAGAAGATTTAGCTACCATGAGTAAAAATGCAGGTGTTGGTCAATATTCTTTTATCAACAGAAAGCGTTACTATCAAACTTATACCGCAGAACCAACAATCGTAATTGGTTATTCTGAAATGTGTTTTAACATCGCAGAAGCCATGAATAGAGGTTGGATTTCATCTGCAAATGCAGAAACTTGGTACCAAAATGGTATTAAAGCATCTTTAGCTTTTTATGGCGTAAAAGATGGTGTTAATACGGTTACTTTCCAAAAGCCAGGCGGTGGATTATTTGAGTCTGTTAATTACGATGTTAACTTTTTGTATGACACTTACTACAATCAAACAGATGTTAAGTACAAGGGTAATACTGCGGATGGACGCAATCAAATTTTATTACAAAAGTATTTAGCGTTTTACATGAATTCTGGTCAAGAAGCTTATTTTAACTGGAGAAGAACAGGTGTTCCTGCATTTTTAACAGGAGCTGGTTCTGGTAACAGTGGAAGAGTTGCGTTAAGATACCAATACCCAACTGCAGAAAGAGCGAACAATAAAACAAATGTTGAAGCTGCTATTACTGCTCAGTTTGGTGCTATCGATGATATCAACGCAAAAATGTGGATCATCAAATAATGCTCATAAGTTTGGTTAAATAAAAAAATGAATTGTAGCAAGCAATCGTTTATAGCGAAGCCTGTAAAGGCTTCGCTTTTTTTAGTATATTTATTAATAAATTTGTTCCGTTATGTTACCACAAAAAGCAATTGTAGTTGGCGCAGGAATTGTAGGATTGGCTACAGCTAGGGCACTCGCCATTAAAGGTTATAAGGTTACAGTCATTGATAAAACCCAGGAAGCTATTGGCGCTTCTATCAGAAATTTTGGTATGCTTTGGCCAGTTGGTCAACCAGATGGTGGTTTATACGAAAGGGCTAAACGAACCAAACAAATTTGGATAGAGTGTTTAGATGGAATGAAACAGTCTTATAATCCATGTGGAAGTATTCATTTAGCGTATCACGATGATGAGTGGGCAGTGCTAGAAGAAATGCATGAAAAATTTATTGCAAATAAACGTCCAGTTCATTTGTTAACCCCTGCGCAAATTGCAGAAAGGTTTTCAGGTATTAATCAGCGTAAATTAATAGGTGGGTTATATAGTGATGATGAAGTGATTATTGATCCACGATCTGCTATTAAAGGATTACCTGCTTATTTGACAGCAACTTATGGGGTCGAATTTATTTGGGGTACGGCTATAACAGGCGTTACAAAACATAAAGCGAGTTCATTTGATAAAACCTTTGAGGCAGATATTATTTGTGTATGCTCTGGCGCCGATTTTGAAACACTTTTTCCATCGGTATTTGCTGCACAGCCTATCACCAAAAGTCGGTTGCAAATGATGCGTTTTAAGCACGAAAAATCAGACTATAAAATTGGCACTTCGGTGTGTGGTGGGTTAAGTTTACTACATTACAAGAGTTTTGCAGTAGCGTCTTCATTGGAGGCGCTTCATACTAGAATACATCAAGACATGTCTGAATATGTAAAGCATGGCATTCATGTAATGGTATCTCAAAATGCACAAGGTGAATTAACAGTCGGAGATACCCACGAATACGGATTGGATTTTGATCCATTTGACAATCATTACCAAAATCAATTGATACTCGATTATTTAAAGCAACTCATGCATATTGATGATTGGCAAATTACCCAAACCTGGAATGGTATTTATCCTGTTATGAAAAATGGAGCTACCGATTTATTTATAACCATTGAGCCGGGGGTATATATATTAAATGGCATTGGTGGACATGGTATGACCATGTCTTTTGGATTTGCCGAAGAAATGATAAATACAATCTAAGTATATGACTCAAAAAATTATTGATTTATTCAATCAAAAAGGACACTCATTGTATGGGGGAGAAGCTGTAACGCAATTAGAGCATGCATTACAAGCTGCTACGTTTGCAAAAAACAACAATGCTTCTGCTGCTTTAATTACAGCCAGTCTTTTACACGATATTGGACATTTATTACATGAACTTCCGGATGATGCTCCAGATCATGGCGTAGATGATTTGCATGAAGAGTTAGCTGCTCTTTTTTTAGATAAGTATTTTGTACAAGAAGTAGTTGAGCCAGCTAAACTACATGTACAAGCAAAAAGGTATTTATGTTATGTTAACCCTGCCTACTATGATACCTTAAGTGAGCCGTCGCGTCAAAGCTTGGCTTTGCAGGGAGGTGTGATGGACGCAAACGAAGCGGAACAATTTGAAACCTATTCAAACTATAAGGAAGCGGTTTTATTAAGAACCTGGGATGATTTAGCAAAAGATCCAACCATGCAAACAGAACCTATTGAGTCTTTTGCATCTTACATTACAGCCTCACTTAAATCTTAATAATATGCATATAACTTCCATGGTTGTTTTTGATATGGCAGGTACAACGGTAGATGAAAATAACGTTGTGTATAAAACATTGCACGCAGCTATCGTAAACGCAGGCGTTCCCGTTTCATTAGATGACGTTTTGTTGCATGGTGCTGGTAAAGAAAAATTACAAGCTATTAAGGATGTATTGGCGTCGCAGCATCAAGAAACTACACATGCACAAGAGATCTATCATTATTTTATTAATGCTTTAGAAAATGCGTATCAAAATTTGGAGGTAACGCCTTGCTCTAATGCAGAAACAGTTTTTGTCTTACTTAAAAAACAGGGGATTAAAGTTGTTTTAAATACGGGATATAACAGAGCCACGGCTACCGGTTTATTGAATAAATTAAACTGGAAAATAGGAGAAGATATTGATTTATTGGTAACTGCTTCAGATGTTACTAATAATAGGCCAGCGCCTGATATGATTGATTATGCCATCAAGCATTTTGCCATTACAGATCCAACTACGGTGATCAAAGTGGGAGATTCTGCAATTGATATTGAGGAAGGAAAAAATGCTGGTTGTGGTAAAACTTTTGGCGTTACTACTGGCGCACAAACAAGGGAGCAAATAGCTGTGGCACATCCTACTGCAGTAGTTGATGACCTGTTAGAAATTTTAGACAAAATTTAATTCGTTGCATAACCAAACATTTTTTGCACAAGATTTTGGACCTGATTTTAAATGGGGTGTGGGCATGGCTGCGCCGCAAAATGAAGGCGCCGCTTTTGAAGATGGCAAGGGGTTATCTGTGTGGGATGTTTTTGCACGTAAAAGAAATGTAATTAAGGGTGGTGCGCGGCCCACTGTTGCCTCCGATTTTTACCACCGCTACAAAGACGATATTTTACTCGCCAAAGCACTAGGCTTTAAGGTGTTTAGGTTTTCTATTGCTTGGAGCCGGGTATTACCTGAAGGAATTGGAAAGGTAAATAAGCTCGGCATTGCATTTTACCACAACGTTATTGATGAATGTATTGCAAATGGGTTGGAACCCGTTGTGACGGTGTATCATTGGGACCTACCACATGCACTTGAATTGCAAGGTGGATGGACGAGCCGTGATATGGTTAAATGGTTTTCTAAATATGTAAAATTATTAACCGAACAGTACGGAAAAAAAGTACAGCAGTGGATAGTGATGAATGAGCCTTTTGCATTTACCGCGCTTGGTTATATGATTGGTATGCACGCTCCAGGGAAAATGGGTGCAGCAAATGTTTATCCAGCTATTTACAACGCTGCCTTATGTACTGCCGAAGGGGGTAGAATTATTAGGGAACACTGCCCGCATGCGGTTATAGGCACTAGTTTTTCTATTTCTGAAACCAAACCTTTTACTAGCAGTGATAAAGATATTGCAGCTGCAAATAGAGCCGATGCGCTTTTGAACCGTTTGTTTATTGAGCCGGTATTAGGGTTGGGGTTTCCGCAAATGGATCAATTTGATTTTTTAGATAAGTTACATATTGCCACAACGGCTTGGCGCTTTATAGATAAATTAAAATTTGATTTTGATTACATTGGGTTACAAAATTATTTTTCAGTTACCATCAAGCATAACCCTTTAATACCCTATGTTTCGGCCTCCGAAGTAAGTGCCAAACAAAGAGGAAAACCGCATACCGCTATTGGATGGGAAATAGATCCTGTAAGTTTTTATGGAATGCTTAAAAGGTTCGGGGCTTACGATGGCGTAAAACAAATAATTGTAACAGAAGGAGGCGCCTGTTTTAAAGACCATTTGCATAATGGGGTAGTAGATGATATAGAACGTATTGAGTATTTTAGAGCATATATAGCAGCTGTATTACAAGCAAAAAAAGAAGGTGTTCCTATTGGAGGTTATTACGCCTGGACACTCACCGATAATTTTGAATGGGCGTATGGCTATTCCACAAGGTTTGGACTGGTACACACCGATTTTGAAACCCAATTACGCACCGTAAAAAATTCGGGCTATTGGTTTAGAGATTTTCTAAACGGCAAAGCTGTTTAAGCTTTCGTTTTGTGTATCTGGCTGGTTTGACGGGCTTAATGCCTTTGCTTGTTCAATGACTTTTTGTACTAGTTGATAGGTGCTATACTCAAGTTTTAGAGGCGTTGGTGCCGGTAAATCATACCATTTAGCAATGTCTACAAAAAATGTTGCATGCATTTTATGTACAACAGGTACACCTAGTTGTTCTAATGCCGCAGCATTACAAAGTTGCTCGTATTGGCCCCTGATAGGAAGGCATATTAATTTTTTGCCCAAGTACAAAGCTTCGGCAGGTGTTTCAAAACCTGCACCCGTAATTACGCCAGCACTTTCAATCATACTTTTGGTAAAGCCTTCGTTTGAAATAGGCATGAACCTAATATTTTTTTCGATGGTTTCTGTTTTTACATCTTTGGTAAAAACTTCAAACCTAATGCCTGGCGCTTTGTGTAGTTGATTGGTGATTACTTTTTTTGAATAGTGTGATAAGTATACTGTTACATGACCATTGTTAATAGGCTTGGCTGCAATAATATCTGCTTTAATCACCGGGTTATAAATTCCGCTATCATAAGCGTTAAAGTGTAAGCCAAAGTAGCTGCTGGCTGTGGCATAATTTTTTAAAATCCACTCGCCAATAAATTCTCTTTTTTTAGGCCTTGGTGATAATGGACTTCTAAAACTTGCTTGGTGACCAAACTGAATGCTTGGTTTATTTTTAAATTTACAAGCCAGTGAAGTGATGCATTCAAAATCATTGATCACAATGTCATAATCCTCTACTGGAAGGGCTTTAGCTTCTTTCCAGATTCTGGAAATAGAAAACTTCTTCCACATTTTATAGTAGTTTAAGCCACCTCTATTACCGTAAAATAGGGAAACGCCCTTGCTTTTAAACTTAACGGGTAAGGTTGTAGGTAAATGACAATTTTCGCCGCTTAAAAAAACGTCTACTTGTCCATATTGCTCGAGGTAGGGTAGTAATTCTACAGCCCTACTTATATGTCCGTTTCCTGTTGCTTGAACCGCGTATAAAATTTTCAATTACTGTGCCATTAAACTATTAAAAAATAAAGCAACGTCTTTTGTAAGTACGTTGAGTTCTGGTAATTTATTTTCGTTACTTGAAATAGGAACTACTTTTGCTGCTTCCTCTTTCTCGTTGTATTGATGAATATTCCATTCACCGTTTACATATTCAAGTGACGTTAAATTTTCTATCCAATCGCCACTGTTTAAATACATAACAGATCCATGTTCGTTGGTCACCATTCTTTTTTGTGGCTGGTGTATATGACCACATATCACATAGTCGTAACCCTGTTCGATGGCAAGCTCTGCAGTGGTTTGCTCAAAATTACCAATCCAAGACACCGCTTTTTTAACGCTATTTTTTACTTTTTTGCTAAAGCTCATTTTTTCTTTACCCATTAGTTTAAGGGCCCAGTTAATGGCGCTATTAAGCATAATTAAAAGGTCGTAACCATGTCCCCCAAGCTTTGCAATAATTTTGGCGCTTCCTTTGGTGGTGGCATCAAAAATATCACCATGAAAAATCCAGGTTTTTTTACCATCTAGTTCTAGTACCACTTTATCTGTTAAGGTAAAGCCACCCATTTCTAAATCGGTGTAGCGGCGAAGGGCTTCGTCATGATTACCCGTTATATAATATACTTTAGTGCCTTTACTTAGCAAGCTAAAAATTTGCTTGATTACCTGCATGTGTGCAGCTGGAAAATAATGCTTCTTAAACTGCCAGATATCAATGATATCGCCATTTAAAACCAATACCTTGGGAGCCACACTTTTTAAATAAGTTACAATTTCTTGAGCGTGGCAGCCAAATGTGCCGAGGTGTAAATCGCTAAGAACGAGAACGTCAATGTCTCTTTTTTCCATTAGGGTTGTTTGTCAAAGTAATAACTCTAATATGAACAAATCTTTACGCCTATGTTAACAAATTGTAACTTTAGAAGTAAGCTTGTTAAGATGCCTGCCTTGTTTTGTAATATCGCACACTACAAATTGTAATGATTTATGCCTAAGTATTCTTATATACCTCGTGATTTAAGTTGGTTGAGTTTTAATGGTAGGGTTTTGCAAGAAGCCAATGATCCAACAGTGCCCTTAAAAGAGCGGATTCGTTTTCTAGGAATTTTTTCTAACAACCTAGACGAGTTTTTTAGAGTGCGTGTGGCTACCCTCAAGCGAATGATTGAATTTAAAGGAAAAGGCAAGAAGCTTGATATGCATTTAGAGGAGCATTCGCAAAGTATACTCGATGAAATTCAAACGA
>JBEGUD010000166.1:0-2643 GCA_041179065.1 Bacteroidota bacterium
TGACATTTGGGAGGTACATCATTTTGCATGTCTAGTTGCTTTTGGTGCCACTGCAATAAACCCATACCTAGCACTTTCTAGTATTAGAGACATGAAAATTGCTGGGAAACTTGATACTACATTAGAAATTGACAAGCTTAAAAAGAACTACATAAAAGCGGTTAATGATGGACTTTTAAAAGTCTTTTCAAAGATGGGTATCTCTACATTACAATCGTATCAAGGCGCACAAATATTTGAAATTATTGGGCTCAATAAAAAAGTAGTAGATCATTATTTTACGGGCGCTACTTCTCGTATTGAGGGCATGGGACTCGACGAAATAGCAAAAGAAATAATGGCCAAACATTATTTTGCATTCCCTAAAAAACAAATTTCTGTTAACCGTTTAACAGTGGGTGGTGTGTACCAGTGGAAACGTAAAGGTGAATTTCATTTATTTAACCCGCAAACCATTCATTTATTACAACACGCCACCAAGTCTAACGATTTTGAGGTTTATAAAAAATATGCAAGGCTCATTAACGATCAATCTGAAAAAGCAGCAACGCTCAGGAGCCAATTTAAATTTAAAAAAATTAGGCCCAGTATTTCTATTGATGAAGTTGAACCTGCTGCAAATATTTACAAACGTTTTGCTACAGGTGCCATGTCATTTGGATCTATTTCATGGGAAGCCCATACTACCCTTGCCATTGCCATGAACCGTTTAGGCGGCAAAAGTAATACTGGCGAAGGTGGTGAAGACGAACAGCGCTACACGCCTCTTGCAAATGGCGATTCTATGCGCTCGTCCATTAAGCAAGTTGCGAGTGCAAGATTTGGCGTTGACAGTTATTATTTAACCGAAGCCGACGAATTACAAATTAAAATGGCACAGGGTGCCAAGCCCGGTGAAGGTGGTCAACTACCAGGTCATAAAGTAGATGATTGGATTGGTAAAACAAGAAATGCAACACCTGGTGTTGGATTAATTTCGCCACCACCCCACCACGACATTTATTCTATTGAAGATTTATCACAATTAATATTTGATTTAAAAAACGCAAACCGTGCAGCGCGCATCAATGTAAAGCTGGTATCAAAAGCAGGTGTTGGAACCATTGCAGCAGGTGTTGCTAAAGCAAAAGCCGACGTTGTATTAATTGCTGGACATGATGGCGGCACAGGTGCCTCTCCTATTAGTTCTATCAAACATACAGGACTTCCTTGGGAACTAGGCCTCGCCGAAACACATCAAACACTGGTTAAAAATAAATTACGTTCAAGAATTACAGTACAGGCAGACGGTCAAATGAAAACGGGTAGAGATATTGCTATTGCAACACTTTTAGGCGCCGAAGAATGGGGCGTTGCTACTGCTGCCCTTATTGTAGAAGGTTGCATTATGATGCGTAAATGTCACGTAAACACATGTCCTGTTGGTGTTGCTACACAGGATCCTGAATTACGCAAACGTTTTACTGGAGATCCTGATCATGTAGTTAACTTTTTTACATTTATTACACAGGAGCTTCGAGAAATTATGGCGGAGCTTGGCTTTAAAACCATTGATGAAATGGTAGGTCAAGTAGATGCGCTAGAAATGCGAGATGATATTACACATTGGAAATATAGTAAACTAGACTTATCGAGCATTTTATACAAAGAACCTGCAGATACTTCTACTGGATTGTACAAACAAGAAGCGCAGGATCATGAACTTTCAAATGTATTGGATTGGAAATTATTAGAAGCCGCAAAAGAAGCCATTGCAAATGGTACAAAAGTAAAAGCCGCTTTTCCAATCACCAACATTGATAGAACAACGGGCACGATTGTATCCAACGAAATCACAAAAAAATATAAAGCTGCTGGTCTCCCTGATGGAACCATTCATTATACATTTACAGGTACCGCTGGCCAAAGTTTTGGTGCGTTTAACACAAAAGGTGTTACCCTAGAAATTGAAGGGGATGCCAATGATTATTTTGGAAAAGGACTTAGCGGTGCACACCTCATTATTTATCCAAGTAAGCAGGCAACATTTGTTGCAGAGCAAAATAGCATTATTGGAAACGTTGCCCTATATGGCGCCACATCAGGCACTGCATTTATTAGAGGTAAAGCGGGCGAACGTTTTGCTGTAAGAAACTCTGGCGCACAAGTAGTTGTTGAAGGTGTAGGCGATCATGGATGCGAATATATGACTGGCGGAACAGCCATTATACTTGGAGAAACTGGCCGAAATTTTGCAGCCGGCATGAGTGGTGGTATTGCCTATATCTACGATTTGGCTGGCAGTTTTGCAGACAAATGCAACACAGAAATGGTAGATCTTGATCCATTAAATGAAGCTGATAAAAAATACTTACAGAGGATGATTGAACAGCATGCTTCTTTAACAGAAAGTAAAGTGGCAGGTTTTATCATGTCTGACTTTGACAATCAGTTAGCACATTTTGTAAAAGTATTTCCGAGAGATTATAAAGCAGTGCTTTTACAAAATGAAAAAAACAATCAAAAAGCGATTTAAATTTTACATAGATGGGTAAGCCTACCGGATTTATTGAATTTACGAGAGAGTTGCCAAGCAAGAGGGCACCACAAGAAAGAATTAAAGACTACAAAGAGTTTGTAGAAAAATATTCAGATCAAAAACTA
>JBEGUD010000167.1:0-19440 GCA_041179065.1 Bacteroidota bacterium
TGTATTTGCACAAACAACAAATATTGTTTTTGAAAAAACAAAAAACATGAAACGTCAATCTGGATTTTTCACTTTTTTTGTAGACGAAGCCACTGGAAAAATTTGGTTAGACATTGATAAATTAGGTCAAGAATTTTTATTTGTGCATTCACTGCCCGCTGGTTTAGGATCTAATGATATTGGGCTTGACAGAGGACAAATTGGAGATACTAAAATTGTATTTTTTGAGCGCGTGGGTAAAAAATTATTACTGGTACAACCCAACTACGACTACCGTGCTAGTAGTACCGATAAAAATGAAAAAAGGGCGGTAAAAGAATCTTTTGCAAGTTCTACTATCGGCTCTTTTGTAATCGAAGAAGAACAGGCGGGTCATTTATTAGTGGATGCCACTTCCTTTTTTGTAAAAGACACGCATGGCGCAGCAGATAAAATTAAAGCCATGCGTCAGGGCACTTATTCGTTTAACGAACCACGCTCTGCCATGTATTTTAATAATACAAAAAACTTTCCGCTCAATTCAGAATTTGAAGCAAGCATTACATTTACAGGTGGTGCCGACGCAGGAAAATTTGTTACAAGTGTAACGCCTTCACCAGAAGCAATCACGCTTCGGATGCATTATTCATTTGTTCAACTTCCTGATAATCAATACAAACCAAGAAAATATGATATTAGAAGTGGGTATTTTGGTATTTCTTATTTCGATTACAGTTCAGACTTTACAACCCCCATTGAGCAAAAATTTATATCCAGGCATCGACTCACTAAAAAAGAGCCTACTGCAGCCGTAAGCGAACCCGTTACACCCATTGTTTACTATTTAGACAACGGCACACCAGAACCTATTAGGTCTGCGCTATTAGAAGGAGGGCGCTGGTGGAATCAAGCTTTTGAAGCAGCGGGCTACAAAAATGCATTTATTGTAAAAGTACTTCCGGATAGTTGCGATCCTATGGACATTAGGTACAATATGATTAATTGGGTGCACCGTTCTACCAGAGGATGGAGTTATGGTGCGACCGTAACAGATCCGCGCACTGGAGAAATTATTAAGGGTCAAGTAACACTAGGGTCACTGCGGGTTAGACAAGACTATTTAATATTTACTGGATTACTCGCACCCTACGAAACCGGAAAACCTGTGCCTAACACTATGAGAGAAGCCGCGCTTCAGCGTTTGCGTCAACTCTCTGCGCACGAAATTGGACACACCCTTGGCTTACAACACAATTACGCTTCTAGTTATAATGACAGAGCATCTGTAATGGATTATCCGCACCCTAATGTTTTTATCAATGAAAAAGGGGAGATGGATTTTTCTAAAGTGTATACCAACGAAATTGGAGCCTGGGACAAAAGAGCCATCATGTATGGATACCAAGATTTCTCCACATCCACGAGCGAAAATAATGCGCTTCAAAATTTATTAGCAGAAAATACAAAGCAAGGACTTTTATTTATTGCAGACGCGGACGCACGCTCTGCGAGCGGCTTTCACCCCAATGCGCATTTATGGGATAATGAAAAAGACGCCACTGTAGGATTAAAAAATACACTCGCAGTTAGAGAAAAGGCCCTGAACCAGTTTTCTGAAAATACCATTAGAATTGGCACACCACTTGCTACACTCGAAGACGTACTTGTTCCTGTATACAATTACCACCGTTATCAATTAGAAGCGGTTTGCAAATTAATTGGCGGTATCGATTATAGTTATAGCACAAGAGGTGATGAACAAAAAAAACCAAGCTTTGTACCTGCTGCGATGCAACAAAAAGCATTGGCTGCAGCCGTAGCTTGTTTATCGCCAACTACATTAACATTACCAGAATTTATTGTTGCGCAAATTCCACCAAGACCTCCTTTGTATTATAGTGGCGAACTATTTGCAAAAAGAACAGGCATGAGTTTTGATCCATTATCTGCTGCAGAAGCACTCACCGACTTTGAACTCGCGTTTTTATTTAATCCAGAAAGAGCCAACCGTTTAACCATCAATAAAGCAAGAGGCGAAGGTATTGGCTTTGCAGAGCTCATCGATGCAGTAGTTGCAGAAACCTATCAAAAACCTTTAGGCAAGGGCTTACAGGAAGCTGTAGGATTACAAACACAACAAATGGTGGTAACCTGGCTTTTAGGTGTATCCCAATCGGAACAAAGTAATTACATGGTAAAATCTATTTGCCATGAAAAATTAAATGCACTAAAAAAATGGGCAGGGGAACAAATAAAATCAAATCAATACAAAACGCATTACGCGTATTTGATAGAACGCATAGCGCACCCGAAAGAAATAAGTTTACCAAAGCACAAAGAAATTGCACCAGGCGCACCCATTGGATGTGATATGGATTAAATAAAATGACTGAAAAAATTATGCAAGCATTCTTAAAGGCTCTTCTAACAGAGACTTAAGGGTTTGCAAGAAAGCGGCTCCGGCTGCTCCATCCACAACGCGGTGGTCGCAACTGAGGGTTACTTTCATTACGTTACCAGGCACTACTTGTCCATTTTTTACAACCGGTACTTGTGCAATACCACCCACTGCAAGTATACATGCATCTGGAGGATTGATGATGGCCGTAAACTCGTCTACGCCAAACATACCTAAGTTAGAAATGGTAAATGTGCTGCCTTCCCAATCTGAAGGTTGTAGTTTTTTGTCTTTTGCTTTTTGCGCAAAACCTTTTACAGCAACACCAATTTCACTAAGTGTTTTGGTGTCAGCAAAACGTACTACAGGTACTAGTAAACCTTCGTCTACAGCTACAGCAATACCAATATTCACATGATGGTTGGTACGAATAGAATCACCAAGCCAACTGCTATTAATTTTTGGATGTTGTTTTAATGAAAGTGCTGTTGCTTTAACAACCATATCATTGAAACTAATTTTAACCGGTGCCACTTCATTAATTTTTGCACGCGCTGCAACAGCGGCGTCCATATCAATGCTCATGGTGATATAAAAATGCGGTGCCGTAAATAAACTTTCACTTAAGCGGCGCGCAATCGTTTTACGCATTTGAGAAACCGGCTGGTCTTCAAAACTCACAACACCAGAAGCTACTTGTGGCGCTGAAGCAGCAGTTGCGCTTACAGGAGCAGCTACAGTTGCTGTAGATGCTGGCGTATAACCGTCTATATCAAATTTTGTGATACGTCCATTATCTCCGGTTCCTTTTACATATCTTAAATCAATGCCACGCTCTTCTGCCATTTTTCTAGCAAGTGGGCTCGCAAAAATTCGACCTTCATTTACAACAACCTGAACGGCAGGCGCTGTAGGTGCTGGAGCAGCAACTGGCGCTGGCGTTGAAGGAGCAGCAGCTGGTGCAGCGTTTGAAGCAGCAGGGCTTGCAGCAGTTGCAGTTGCACCCGCGCCGCTTTTTACAGCAGCAACAATCGCATCTACATTTGTACCAGCAGCACCAATCACACAAAGTAAATCGTTTACTAAAATTTTCTCTCCTGCTTTAGCACCTTGGTATAATAAAATACCATCTTTATAACTTTCAAGTTCCATGGTTGCTTTATCGGTTTCGATATCCGCTAACACTTCCCCTTTTTTAACCGTATCTCCTACATTTTTTTGCCAACCAGCAATCACACCTTCTGTCATGGTATCGCTTAAGCGTGGCATAAGCACCACTTCTTCCATGGCAGCCACGTCAACTGCAGGACTTGCAGCTGGAGCCGCAGGTGCAGAAGCAGTTGCTGGAGCAGGCTCAGTAGCAGGCGCTGCAACAGGTGAACCTGCTCCAACTGATGCTATGAGTGAAGCAACATCTTCACCTGCCTTACCAATAATAGCAAGCAAATCATTGACTTGCAATTTGCCTCCTTTTGTAGTACCTATATGCAATAAAACACCTTCTTGGTAGCTTTCAAGCTCCATAGTTGCTTTATCTGTTTCGATTTCAGCTAATAAATCACCTTTTTTTACCGCATCGCCCACATTTTTGTGCCAAGCTGCAATAACACCTTCGGTCATTGTATCACTTAAGCGGGGCATTAAAATCACTTCAGCCATAAGATTCGGTTGCGCTTTTAATTAAGGCTCGAAATTAAGGAAAAAAGGGATTGAGCGCCGCCAAAAAGCCCGTTTATTTGCCCAATTATAAGCGAAACCTTACTTTTACGTGAAAGCGGCCACCTATGACATCCATGATTTCTGAAGGCATCCAAATAAGTGTAGAAACTTTCTACCAATCGGACTACAGTAATGCCGTTTCCAATGAATTCATGTTTGCCTACCGCATAACCATCGAAAACCACAACCATTTTAATGTTAAACTGCTGCGCAGACACTGGGAAATATTTGATAGTTGCGGCGAACATAAGGTCGTAGATGGCGAAGGTGTTATTGGTATTCAACCCATTATCAAACCTTCCGACCGCTACCAGTACATCAGCGGCTGTAACTTAAAATCGGAGCTTGGGCGCATGCAGGGTACTTATGAAATGGAAAACGAAAACAATAAAACCTTGTTTACTGTTACGATTCCCGCTTTTGACCTGATTGTGCCATCTAAATTAAACTAATCGCCTTCTGTTCGGCGCCTATTATTAGGGCTTGTATTTGGCCTGTTCAAAAATAATTTTTGCAGGCGTTCGCATCACTTTATCAAGTGACAATGCTTTGTTTTTTTGAAGCCAAGCTTCTACAATTTGATACCCAACAAACTGTCCAATAAATCCTGGAGATGCATCACCAAAAACGGCGGTGTTAGGACCATCCTGCATATAGTCACCAATTAAAGATGGATCTTTTTGGTAGAGCAAATTATTTTGAACAAAAAATGACCAGATGTCTTTTTCGCTTTTGTAACAACCTTCTAGTTGCGCAGCCGTGTAACCGGTTACAATACTATCTTGCTCGGCGGGTAGCACTTGTTTTAAAAAATACAAACGCTTTCCTGCTTCTACCATTTGTTCACATAAAGGGGCACCTGCATCTTGCAAAGGGAACATGTCATCAAGTATATTTTTCATGCAATTGGTGGCCATATATTCAGGTTCAAAACGCCTTGAAACATATATAGGATAAAGGCTTTGGCCTTCTTCAGACAAATAAATGGGATCATTTTTACCGAGGTACATTTGAAGTCCAATAGCGAGCGCGTCGATTGTGATGATATTTCCAAAACTATTGATGGGTCCAATAAATGTAATGAGCTTAGTAGGTAATTTGTAGTCCGGAAAATAATATTTTACGTGACGCAAACCTTGTTTTATAGCGGCCTCTTGTGTTTGAATAGAAGAAAATTTAGCGCTTACTTGTTTGTATAACGATTGATAAGCACTCATAAATTGAGGCACATCTTTCATGGCCGTTTCTGGCGTAGTTGCCAAAATATTGTATAAAAAATCTTGTGTAAATAATGGTTGTTGTCCAGCTAATTTTTGCAAAGAAGCATCTAATCTAAGTGTATCGATTGCAAAAAAATCTTGCTCAAACCGGACCGTTGTAATTGGCACTTCTATGCTACTAATATCTGGTGTTTTTTGAAACGAATTACAGCCTAGTAAAACAACAATGGCAGCGACAGATAGGAACTTGGTCATGCAATAAATTTGACGCAAAGATGTTACTTAAATTCGTTAAAAAATAAACAAGATTTAAATGAGACAGGTGGCATTTGGTATGTAAAAGTTACTGACCTTTGCAACCACCGCAGTTATGGCTATGAAAATAAGTATCGCGCAACAGAACTACCACATTGGAAATTTTGAAGAAAACACAGAGAAAATCCTCTGTGCCATTGAACTTGCCAAAAAAGAAGGCGCCGATCTTATTTTATTTAGTGAAATGAGTGTTTGCGGCTACCCAGCCCGTGACTTCGTTGAGTTTGATGATTTTATAACCAAATGCTACGAAAGCATTGATACCATTAGAAAAGCAGCCGATACCATTGGCGTTCTAATTGGTAGTCCAGCGCGTAATCCGGGTAAAAAAGGCAAAGATTTATTTAACGCGGCCTTTTTCTTATACGAACAAAAGATTGTAGCAGAAATTCATAAAACCTTACTGCCTACCTACGACGTATTTGATGAAAACAGGTATTTCGAAGCTGCCAGTAGTTGGGAAGTCATTCCATTTAAAGGAAAAAAATTAGCCGTTACCATTTGCGAAGACATTTGGAACCTCGGAGACAACCCGCTTTATACCATTTGTCCGATGGACGAACTCATGAAGCAATCTCCAGATATCATGCTCAATTTAAGTGCTTCACCATTCGATTATACCCATGACGAAGACAGAAAAGCAACGATCAAAGCCAATGTGTTAAAATATAAAATTCCACTTTTTTATTGTAACGCAGTAGGCAGTCAAACAGAAATTGTTTTTGATGGAGGCTCTTATGCATTTGATAAAAATGCCAATTTGTGTGGAGCGCTACCCATGTTTACATCTGATCTTTCTTTTTACACTTGCAACGATGATGGCACGATTAGGGAACCCATTATAGAACCAGCAAGTCGTGTGCCTAGTAAAGAATTAAATCCAGCTACCCTTGTACCAGATTTAAACATCGATCAAATATATCAAGCACTTGTTTTAGGTATACGAGATTACTTTACAAAAATGGGATTTACCAAGGCTATTCTTGGTTCATCGGGTGGCATAGACTCGGCTGTAACCCTTGCTGTCGCTACCGATGCGCTGGGTGCACAAAATGTATTAGCAGTACTCATGCCTTCCGAATTTTCTACGGAGCACTCGGTGGAAGACGCTGTTTTACTCAGTAAAAATGTAGACAATCCTTACCATATAGTGCCTATTAAAAATGTGTACCATTCATTTTTAGAAACACTGGATCCTATTTTTAATGGTCTACCTTTTTCACTAGCCGAAGAAAATATTCAGAGCAGATCTAGGGGTAATATTTTAATGGCGATTGCTAATAAACTAGGCTACGTTTTACTCAATACCTCCAACAAAAGTGAACTGGCTACTGGCTACGGAACTTTATATGGAGATATGGCTGGTGGGCTTGGTGTACTGGGAGACCTCTATAAAATTCAGGTGTACGAACTCGCCAAATACATCAACCGCGAAAAAGAAATTATTCCTACAAATATTATTACCAAAGCACCAAGTGCCGAGTTAAGACCAGATCAAAAAGACAGCGATAGCTTACCTGATTATAGCGTACTCGATCAAATCTTATACCAGTATATCGAAAAACGTGCCAACCCTTCTAGCATAATAGCTATGGGCTTTAGTAGTGAACTTGTACACCGCACTTTAAAAATGGTAAATACCAACGAATACAAGCGCAATCAATTTTGCCCCATTATTCGCGTGTCACCCAAAGCATTTGGCGTGGGTAGAAGAATGCCGATTGTTGGAAAATATTTGTAATTACAGATTTTCAATAATTCCTGCAATACCCTGACCACCACCAACACATGCGGATACCATCGAATATTTTTTATTCAACCTTTTTAAATCGTGGAGTGTTTGCACCGTTAATTTAGCGCCCGTGCAACCCAGTGGATGACCCAGTGCAATCGCACCACCATTAATATTTACTTTGTTGGTATCTAAATCTAATTGTCTGATAACAGCTAAAGATTGTGCAGCAAAAGCTTCGTTCAGTTCAATTAAATCAATGTCCCCAATGCTCATATTTGCTTGACGCAATACTTTTGGAATGGCTTCTACAGGACCAATGCCCATGATGCGCGGATGCACTCCCGCTACTGCAACATTAACCAACCTTCCTATCGGAACAAGTCCTAATTCCAGCATCATTTTTTCAGACATTACTACCACAAAAGCTGCGCCATCACTGGTTTGTGACGAATTACCCGCCGTTACGGTTCCATCCACTGCAAATGCAGGTTTTAATTTTGCTAGTGCTTCAATACTTGTGTCTGCGCGCACGCCATCATCGGAATCTACTACATAAGAACGCGTAGCTTTTTTCCCTTTTTCATTGACATACACTTCTTCGACAGTGATAGGTAAAATACCGTCCTTGAAATAATTTTGTTGTTGCGCATTCATTGCTTTTTGATGCGATGCATATGCAAAAGCATCTTGATCCGCTCTTGAAATCGTATATTCTTTAGCAACTGCCTCGGCAGTTAATCCCATACTCAAATAATAATCTGGATCGTTATTTGCAATTTCATAAGAAGGCACTGTTTTCCATCCTGCTGTAGGTACCAAACTCATACTCTCTGTTCCGCCAGCAATAATACAATCCGCCATACCGGATCTAATTTTTG
Source organism: Bacteroidota bacterium (assembly GCA_041179065.1). GTDB lineage: Bacteria > Bacteroidota > Bacteroidia > Chitinophagales > Chitinophagaceae > Sediminibacterium. The sequence goes on from JBEGUD010000167.1 coordinate 8,245, forward strand.
CAGTAGCCATCGCAATACTTTCAAGTCCACTCGCACAATATCTATTAATCGTAATACCAGCTACGTCTACGCCAAGGGCTCTTGCAGAAATCATTCGACCAAACTGCAAACCCTGCTCTGCTTCTGGCACAGCGTTTCCAACAATAACGTCGTCTACACGCGCTGCAGGTAACGTAGGCAAGGTTTTCATGAGTCCTTGAATAAGCTGAACGGCTAAATCATCGGGTCTAAAAAAACGAAAACCGCCTCTTTTACTTTTTGTTACGGCTGTTCTAAATCCGGCTACAATGTAAGCTTCTTGCATGGCTATTTATTTACTCCTCAAATGTAGTGATTTTTTATAAAAAGTTGTTTATGCAACTAAATTCTTCTTTGGGTGTACAAACCTATCTTTGCGGGGTTATGATGTACCGCCTATTAAGAACCCTATTGTTTTGCTTTCCACCAGAAGCCGTCCATTATTTTTCAATGAACTGGCTAAAAAGACTATGCCAAATTTCTTGGATTAAAAAATGGCTTTCGCAAAGCTTTGGCGTATCAAATCCAAGCCTTTCAAAAACAGTGTTTGGACTTTCCTTTACCAATCCCGTTGGACTTGGCGCCGGATTTGATAAAAATGCACTTTACCTACATGAACTAGAAATTCTTGGTTTTGGCGCTGTAGAAATTGGCACTGTTACGCCACTTGCACAAGATGGCAATCCAAAACCACGCTTATTTAGACTCCCCAAAGACAGGGCCCTCATTAATAGAATGGGATTTAATAATGATGGGGCAGATGCTATTGCTGCGCGCGTTGCAGCATGGCGTACACAAAACCCAAATAGCAAACTCATTGTTGGCGGAAACATTGGAAAAAATAAAATCACCGCCAACGAAGACGCTTGGAAAGATTACCAGATTTGTTTTGAAAAATTATTTGATGTAGTGGATTATTTTGTAGTGAATGTAAGTTCACCCAACACACCTGGTCTTCGTGCACTCCAAGACAAAGATGCACTACACGAGATCCTGTCAAATTTGCAAAAAATAAATGGGGCAAAAACTTCGCCGAAACCCATCCTTTTAAAAATTGCCCCCGATTTAACGGAAGCCCAACTAGATGATATCATTGCACTCAGCACCGAATTAAAACTCGATGGACTTGTTGCTACCAACACCACTATTGATAGACGCGGCCTTTATACAGATTCAAAAACCATTGAAGCTATTGGCATGGGAGGATTATCAGGAAAACCGGTAACCAATAGATCTACCGATGTGGTTCGCTATTTAGCAAAGGGATTAAACGGTCAAGTGCCAATCATTGCAAGTGGTGGTATTTTTACTGCCGAAGATGCTAAGGTTAAATTAAATGCGGGTGCAACACTCGTTCAAGTTTGGACCGGATTTGTATATGAAGGACCTGGCATTGTAAAAAATATTTGCTCAAAATTATAAGCTATATAAAATGGAATTTTTATTTACATCAGAGAGTTTGATTAGTTTTTTAGTACTAGTTGTATTAGAAATAGTACTAGGTATCGATAATGTCATTTTTGTAAGCATTATCATGAACCGTTTACCCAAAGAAAAACAAAAAAGAGCCAGACTTATTTGGATGGTGATGGGTATTGTAACCCGTTGTGCACTTTTATTTGGACTTAGCTGGCTGCTGGCACAAAAAGGAATCACCGTACTTAGATTATTTGGTAACGATTTAGATATTGCTAGCATTGTAATGCTTGCGGGTGGCCTATTTTTACTCTATAAAACGGTAAAAGAAATTCACCAAAAATTAGAAGGTGAAGCAGATGCAGAAGCAGGTATTGCATCAAAGCCACTTGGCTTTTCGACGGCCATTTTTCAAATTATTTTAATTGATATGGTATTTAGTTTTGATAGTATCATTACGGCAGGTGGTACAGCAAAGCATATCGAAATCATGATTGCTGCCGTAGTAATTGCCATGATTGTTATGTTTTTATTTAGCACACATATTTCAAGTTTTATTCATAAACACCCTACCTTAAAAATGTTAGCCCTTTCATTTTTAGTGATGATTGGTCTTGTATTAATTGTTGAAGGTTGGGATCCAAAAAATGCACACGAAATGCATTTGAAAAACTACGTATACTTTGCAATGGCATTTTCATTTAGCGTTGAAATGCTCAATATGCAAATGCGTAAAAAGTATGTAAGGCCAGTTAGTTTAAGAGAGCCTCAAATAAAAAATGAAGATTAAGCGGTAGCACAAAACGAACAATCATTCGTAAGTGTTTTATGAAATCTTACAATAAAAAAAAGGTCTCACTTTTGGTGAGACCTTAATATAAGCAAGCAATCGAAAAGAGACATTTTAGAAAAATGGGGCGTTTAGGCCTCATTTTGAATGTCAATACTACACAATTTTTAGAAATTAACAAGTTTTTTTGATTTTTTTTAGGTGGGCGGAATGATGAAGAAATCGTCTGCTACTCAATAAAAAATAGCCGCCTAAGCGCGGCCATACTGGCCGCGCTTAGGCCCTCAAAATTTTCCAGCTCATCAAATGTTGCAAAAGCTCCATTTTGTTGTCGCCACCGCACTACTGACTGCGCCACAACTACTTGTAAACCAGCTTTTTGTACCAATTGCAGCACCGATGCTTGGTTTAAGTTAGCTTTTGGTACTCGGCCCTCTTCCAAGCGCAAGTAAGGCGCTAGTGACTGCAGCAGGCTATCTTTCACGCCATACACTGCTAAAAGGTCTTGAACTTTCACAAAACCACCTTGTTTTTCCCTAAATCCAACAATTCGGGCTGCTAAAACGGGGCCAATGCCCTTAAGCGCCTCAAAATCACTAACGGATGCAGTATTAATATCTATAGGCGCGGCCGCTCCATATCTAGGCGCTAACGCAGTTCCCCATGGCCTATGTTGCGTTATTTTTAGGGATACCCGAACATAGGGTGCCAAACGCGTAGCTAAGTCAGGGGGCATACCCCAGATTTTGAATAAGTCATTTCCAGATTTAATGACGCCTCCTTTTGCCCTGTAATGATCTAAGGTATTAGCCAGTTTAGCACTAAAGCCAAGTGATTGAAGCGTGGCCACAGAAGCTGTATTGGGGTCAAACACAAAGGGGTCCTTACCTGTAAACCCAGCAACCTCTGCATAGGTATCACGCATATACATCGTATCAATACCAAACTGTTCGAGCGCGAGTGGAATTAGTAAGTCTGGCTTTTGCTGCCATAAAAATTTTGGAAGTACCATTACCATTCCAATCAGAACAAGCAAAACAAAGGCAGCCCATCTTTCTGGTTTAGAAAAATAAAAGTACGAACCTGTTTTATTTGAATGGGTAGAGGGCACATGGCAAACTAAAGGCTAATTTGAAGCCCGTCATAAGCCAAAGAAATATTTGCGGGAAGTTCATGCGAAACAGCTGTATGAACCCCCAACTGATGAGAGATATGCGTTAGGTAAACCCTGGGAATTTCGAGTTTGTTGGCAAGCTCAATGGCTTCCGCTAATGTAAAATGAGACAAGTGCTTTTCTTTGCGGAGTGCATTTATCACAAGTACTTTGGATCCTTTAATTTTTTCCTGCTCCTGTGGTTCTATATAGTTGGCATCGGTGATGTAGGTGAAATCACCCATTCTAAATCCAAGTACCGGCATTTTGTGGTGCATCACCTGAATAGGCTGCACTTTTATATCCCCCACCATAAATGAATCATGGTCAATACCTATTATGTTTAAATCGGGTACCCCCGGATACCGGGTTTCTGTAAATGCATAATAAAAATCCCGCCTAATCGCCTCCTCGGTATTGGCCCCCGCATAAATATCAATGGGCTTCTTAGAAAAGTGATTAAAAGCCCTAATATCATCGAGGCCGGCAATATGGTCTTTGTGGGGGTGGGTAAATACAATAGCGTCTAAATGCTCGGTTTTTGTGCGTAGCATTTGGTACCTAAAATCGGGTGTGGTGTCAATTACAAACCTCGTGGTAGTAGAAGACACCAATATACTAGAACGTAAGCGGTTGTCTTTGGGATCTTGAGAACAGCATACCTCGCAATGACAACCAATCATGGGTACACCACTACTAGTTCCGGTTCCTAAAAAATTAATATTTAATGGGGCGTGTTGCAAGAAGATTATGCAGCCACTTCTTCTATGGCTAGCTTTAAAACAGACTCGTACAATTTTTGAGACTCGAGTGTTAATTTATCGTACTCGATATTGAGTTGCGGAATTAATTCAAGTAATGTATTGATTCTTCCTTCTGTATTTAAAAACTTATTTAAGACCACAATTTTTTTGGCTTCTAATAAACACCAGCCACTCTGAAAAGTTCCACGCTCATACCTTACCACATATTCAGATTCTCCTAAAATATCTCCTAACTTATCTAAATTCGATTGTGTGTATTTCATAGTCGATTACAACAAAAAATGTTCTAACAAATGTAAGCGACTATCCCTCCAAAACAAGTTTTCGAAAAATTTATTTATTCACATTAATTGCCCTTAGGAACCATTTTAATGACTGGCACAATCATTTCTTCTAAACTTATCCCCCCATGTTGAAAAGTATTTTTATAATAGCCCACAAAGTGGTTGTAATTATTGGGATAACATAAAAATCCATCTTCCTTTGCAAACACATAACTAGAGTTTACCGTAGGTACTGGAAGCCCTGCTTTTGTAGGATCTTTAAATGCTAATACATCTTTTGGATCATAGTCTAAATTACGTCCATGTTTGTAGCGTAAATTAGCAGTGGTTTGTTTGTCTCCAACAATTTTACTTGGGGTATTTACGCGTACACTTCCATGATCTGTGGCGAGTACAATTTTAATTTTTTTATCTGCAATTTTTTTGAGCGCTTGAAATAAAGGACTGTGTTCAAACCAGCTTTTAGTAAGGCTTCGGTAACTAGACTCATCACTAGCTAATTCTTTTAATACCTCCATCTCGGTTCTTGCATGACTTAGCATATCTACAAAATTGTATACAATAACACTGAGGTCATTTTGTAATAAATTGTGCATGTTAGCAAGCAGCTGTTGCGCATCGGCATGGTTTACAATTTTATGATAACCCACGCGCAAATCATCTTTTTTTAATTTGGCAAGATGTGCCCGCATAAATGTTTCTTCATGCAAATTTTTACCCCCTTCATCGTCGTCGTTTTTCCACTCGGCTTTAAACTTCTTTTCGATGTCTATGGGAAGCATCCCAGAAAAAATAGCATTTCGACAATAATGGGTAGCCGTGGGTAAAATGGAGTAAAAAGTATCTTCCTCGAGCACCCTAAAATATTCTTGAAAAATGGGCTGGATGGCTTTCCACTGGTCAAAGCGCAAATTGTCAATTAAAATAAAAAAAGTACTGGTTCCTTTTTCTACATGGGGTAGCACTTTGAACTGCAACAATTGATGACTCATAATGGGTGCATCTGCGGCACCCGGCGCCACCCAACTTGCATAATTTTTGCTGATGTATTTGAAAAATGCCGTGTTGGCTTCTTTTTTTTGTGCTTGTAAAATATCCTGCATTTCTGGACTATCGGATTTTTCCATTTCAAGTTCCCAGTACACTAGTTTTTTATAAATCTCCATCCACTCATGAAAGTCCGGATTTTCCTGAAGCTGCATAAATAGCTTCGTAAATTCCTGTTGATAGGCCGCCGTGGTACTTGCAGCTACCAAGTCTTTTTTGTCCATTATTTTTTTAAGACTAAGCAGGACCTGATTTGGATTAACGGGCTTAATGAGGTAATCACTAATTTGCCTACCAATGGCCTCATTCATGAGGTTTTCAGTTTCGTTTTTAGTAATAAGCACCACCGGTAAATGCGGATGATCTAATTTGATGCGGCTGAGGGTTTCAAGACCACTAATACCTGGCATGGTTTCGTCTAACAGTACCACGTCAATGGCGTTTGATTCCAAATATTCTATGGCGTCGTACCCGTTGGTAAACGTAACTACTTCGTAACCCTTTTGTGTCAAAAAAATTTGTTGCGATTGCAAGCTATCTACTTCATCGTCAACCCATAAGATCCTTCCTAATTGCATCAATTGTAGGTATTTAGTTAAAAAACGCTCCGTAAATCTATTTCATTCTTTGCTATCGAACTTCTATTTGTATTTTCGCAGCAGCCATTAAGTGGCAGTTTAACAATTTAACAACAGGCATGGTAGCACCAAAAAGAAAAATCATCAACGATCCGGTGTACGGATTTATCACCATCAATCACTCCCTGATTTTTTCAATCCTGGCCCATCCTTATTACCAAAGATTAAGAAGAATCACTCAAATGGCCATGGGTCAGCTCGTGTATCCGGGCGCCGTGCATACCAGATTTCATCATTCATTAGGCGCTTACCATTTAATGGGAAACGCGGTCAATGAATTAAGAAGCAAAGGCACTGAAATTACCGAAGAAGAAGAGATTGCAGTGAAGGCTGCTATTTTATTACATGATATTGGACATGGTCCTTATTCACATGCACTAGAACATGTGGTTGTAAAAGGCGTACACCATGAAGCACTTTCGCTTCAAATTATGCACGAAATGAACGCGGCATTTAATGGTCAACTCACCCTCGCCATACAAATTTTTTCGGGTGCTTACCACAAACCTTTTTTACACCAACTCATTAGTGGACAACTCGACGTAGACCGCATGGACTACCTCAGTAGAGATAGCTTTTTTTGCGGCGTGAGCGAAGGCGTAATTGGTTACGATCGCATTTTAAAAATGCTCGTAGTGGTAGATGGTCAATTAATGATTGAAGAAAAAGGAATTTATTCGGTCGAAAAATTTTTAGTGGCGCGCCGTCAAATGTACTGGCAGGTATACCTGCATAAAACAGTTTTATCTGCCGAAAAAATGTTGGTCAAAATTTTAGAACGTGCACGCAGCTTGTATACAAGTACCGATCCTGCCATGCAAACACAGTCGGCACTGGATTATTTTTTAGGCACATTTAATGGTAGCATGGACGCGTATGCGCTTGCCCAGTTTTGCGCGTTAGATGATCATGATATCATGCATGCCATAAAGCGTTGGAGTGTACACCCAGACAAGGTTTTATCACTTTTATGTAGCCGTTTTTTAACACGTAAGCTATACAAAACAACCATCCAATCGGAACCTTTTTTAGATGCTACCATTGCAGCTAAACAAAAAGAAAGTATCGACGCTTTTAAATTAGACCCTTCCGAAGTTGACTATGTTTGTTTCACCGGAGAAGCCACCAATACACTCTACCAAACAAAAGACGAACGCATCAATATTTTATTTAAAGATGGAAGCATCAAAGACATTTCATTAATTGACAATGCCCTCATCCATCAAAATTTATCTGCTGCTGTCAAAAAAAATTACATTTGTCAACTACTATAATTTTCTAGTATGCAATTTACTGCGCAACAAATCGCTTTAATCGTTTCGGGCACCATCGAAGGTAATCCAGACACCACTGTAAGTTCATTTGGAAAAATTGAAGAAGCCACAGCTGGGCAACTTTCTTTTTTAGCCAACCCTAAATACAACGACTATTTATACACAACAAAAGCGTCACTTATTATTGTAAGCGAAAGTTTGCAATTGCAAAAAAATATTACTGCAACCCTGGTTCGTGTAAAAGATGCCTATACCGCTTTTGCAACCCTTTTAACAACCTATCAAAATTTAAAAGCCCAGCAAAAAAAGGGGATTGAAACACCGAGTCATATTGCTTCAACAGCCACCCTGGGTGACCATGTTTATATTGGCGCTTTTGCATACGTTGGTGATAAAGTAAACATTGGCAATAACACCAAAATTTTTCCGGGCGTTTACATTGCAGAAAACGTTTCTATAGGAAACAACACCACGATTCATGCGGGTGTAAAAATTTATGAAGATTGTGTGATTGGAAATGACGTGATTATTCATGCGGGCACTGTTATTGGAAGTGATGGATTTGGTTTTGCACCTCAACCCGATGGGAGCTACCAAAAAGTACCTCAAATAGGCAATGTTATTATTGAAGATCAGGTAGAAATTGGGGCAAACACCACCATTGATAGGGCCACCATGGGTTCTACGATCATTAAAAAAGGCGTGAAACTCGATAACCTCATTCAAATTGCCCATAATGTAGAAATAGGTAGCCAAACCGTGATAGCCGCTCAAACCGGCATCAGTGGCAGCACCAAACTGGGCCAAAAAATAATGATTGGTGGTCAGGCAGGCATTGCAGGACATTTAACCATTGCAGATGGGGTTAAAATAGCCGGCGGTGCTGGTGTCACCAAAAATTTAGACGGAGCCGGAAAGTCGTACGCAGGCTTCCCTGCCGAAGAGGCCAAACAATCACTAAAAACCCAGGTTTATACCAGACAACTCCCAGAATTGGAAAAAAGGGTTAAAGAATTGGAAAAATTGGTTACACAATTGCTTCAAAATGGGTCTAAATAGACCAAAACAGTGGTTTAACCGCCCATAAATCATATTTTTGCGCTAGATTTTATTGAAACTAACACTCTAGCATGGATCAACATTTTAACCCAGACAAGCAACATACCCTAGCAAGCTCTATTGGTATCAGCGGAACTGGATTACATACAGGCGCTCTTGTAGACATGACCTTAAAGCCTGCCAACCCAGGTTTTGGATTTCAATTTCAAAGAACCGACCTAGAAGGGCAGCCCATTATCAAGGCCGATTGTGATTTGGTAACAGATACTAGCCGTGGTACTACCCTACAAGTTGGGGATGCAAAAATTAGCACGGTCGAACATATTTTGGCAGCACTTGTGGGCATGGGTGTAGACAATGTGCTCATTCAAGTAAATGGTCCAGAAATTCCAATTATAGATGGTAGCTCAGCTCCCTTTATTGAGCTTATCGATAAAGCGGGTGTGCTTGAGCAAGACGCAACCAAACAGTGGTATAGTATTGATGAAAATATTTTTCATTACGATGAAGAGAAGCGCGTAGAAATGGTTTTATTGCCTGCACTTGATTATCAAATTACAACACTGATCGATTTTAATAGTCCGGTATTAGGAACGCAACACGCAGGTTTAAAAACCATTAAAGATTTTAGAACTGAGATTGCACCTTGCCGCACATTTTGTTTTTTACATGAGCTAGAAGCCTTACTAGATAACGATTTAATCAAAGGCGGTGATATCAACAATGCCATTGTTGTAGTAGACAGGCCGGTAACTGATGATGAAATGTCTAGGCTTGCAACAGTATTCAAGCGCGAAAAAATTGAAGTAAAAAGCGAAGGCTATTTAAATAATTTAGAACTCCGTTTTCCAAACGAACCTGCAAGGCACAAACTACTTGATATTGTTGGCGATTTAGCACTCATTGGCTATCCTATTAAAGGAAGAATTATTGCCAACAGACCAGGCCATAGCAGTAACGTTGCTTTTGCAAAAAAAATTAAACAGTACATCAAAAAAAATAAACACGTTAAAGATGTACCTGTTTATGACCCTACCATTCCGCCCGTATTATCATTGGTACAAATAGAAAAAACACTACCACACAGACATCCATTTTTACTGGTAGATAAAATCATTGAATTAACAGACACCTACATTGTAGGCGTAAAAAATGTCTCATTCAATGAATGGTTTTTCCCTGGCCACTTTCCGGGCAACCCAGTAATGCCAGGTGTACTTCAAATTGAAGCACTTGCCCAAACTGGTGGTATCTTATGCATAAACTCTATGCCAGAAGGACAATATGATACTTACTTTTTAAAAATAGATAATTGTAAATTCAAACAAATGGTAAGACCTGGTGATACCATGGTTTTAAAGCTTGAATTTATAAACCCTATTAGAAGAGGCATCTGCGAAATGCGCGGCACTGTTTACGTTGGCGGTAAAGTAGCCACAGAAGCAGACCTTGTAGCGCAAGTCGTTAAAAGATCCTAAGCACTTTAAATCAAACAAATGACGCATCCTTATACTTACATAGACCCCAATGCAAAAGTAGCGCCCAACGCAAAAATTGATCCATTCACCGTTATCCATGGTGATGTTCAAATTGGCGAAGGCACATGGATTGGCAGTAACGTTACCATCATGGATGGAACGCGTATTGGAAAAAATTGTAGAATATTTCCTGGCGCTGTACTAGGTGCGGTGCCTCAAGATTTAAAATTTGACGGTGAAAAAACGACCGTAGAAATTGGAGATAATACCACCATTCGTGAATTTGTTACCATCAATAGAGGTACCACCGATCGTTGGAAAACCAAAGTGGGTAACAACTGCTTAATTATGGCCTATTCGCACGTAGCGCACGATTGTGTGATTGGCGACAACTGTATTTTAAGTAATAGTGTTCAATTAGCTGGCCACGTTATGCTAGGTGACTGGGTTTGGATTGCAGGCGTGAGTGCGGTGCACCAGTTTGTAACAATAGGTCAACATTCTTATATCGCTGGAGGTAGCCTTGTAAGTAAAGATGTACCCCCATATATCAAGGCAGTGCGCAATCCTTTAAGTTATGGTGGTGTAAATAGTGTTGGTTTAAAACGCAGAGGATTTGAACTTGAGCGCATCAATCATATTTTAGATATCTACCGTATCATTTTTAATAAAGGGCTTAACACAACACAAGCACTAGAATTTATTGAAGAAGAATTACCAGCAAGTGATGAGCGTGATGAAATTGTAACTTTTATTAGAGAAAGCGGACGCGGTATTATCAAAAGATTTGTAAAAGGCGCAAGCGACGAAGACTAATAACATGCACATCCAACTCGAGCAAACAGGTAAAAAATACAATCGGGAATGGATTTTTCGCGGACTCTCCTATACGTTTACAGCAGGTAAAAAATATGCCATTACTGGACCCAATGGTTCAGGTAAAAGCACGCTGCTACAAACAATTGCGGGTAGTACCGTTTTATCGGAAGGAAGCATCAAATACAGCACAGATGGACAAGAACTAGCGCCTGAAAATGCTTTTAAGAACCTTAGTATTTGTGCCCCCTACCTCACACTCATAGAAGAAATGACGGCGCTGGAATTTTTGGCTTTTCATGAAAGCTTTAAATCTTTTATGCCAGGTATAACACCCAGCAATATTTTAGAAATCATAGAATTAACATCTGCAGCCAACAAACAAATCAGGTATTTTTCAAGTGGCATGAAACAGCGTATAAAATTAGCACAAGCTATTTTTTCAGAAGTGCCTGTTTT
>JBEGUD010000168.1:0-3311 GCA_041179065.1 Bacteroidota bacterium
GCATTTTTTCCCAAATACGTGGGACCGCTAAAAAAACAGTGGGTTGTGTATGCACCAAATTAGCATTAAACGTATCTAAGTTTTCTACAAAATAAATGGTGCTTCCAGTAAATATAGCGCCACACTTTACCAGCATTTTTTCTGCTACATGACAAAGTGGTAAATAAGAGAAAAAGGTTTCTTTTTTTATTTGAGGTATGTGATTTAAAAATCTATCCACCGCAAATCCAATGGCATGAAAATTATGCATGACGCCTTTAGGTTGACCGGTAGTTCCAGATGTATATATAATGGTGGCTAGTGCCTTAGAATCCTTTACAGGATTGCCCTCGACGGGTTTTTGATTGGCAATTAAATCATCCCAGTTTTGTGTATTTTTTTCGAGATAAAAAGGAAAGCCGATGGTAATTAAATGTTCGGGAACACCTTTTCGCATTTGATCCGCGTTATCTAGTTTTCCAAAAAAAACAGCCTTGGCTTCACTGTGTTCTAAAATTTGTTGAATAGAATCGGCGGTCATGTTTGGATACATGGGTACCGACACACAACCTGCAAATGAAATGGCCAAATCTGCCATAATCCAATGCGCACAATTTTTACTAAGTATCGCTACCTTATCATCTTTTCCAAGTCCCATGGCATTTAATGCGGCAGCCATTTTTCTGATTTGCTGCCCAGCCTCTGCCCAAGTAAAATTTTTATACGCTCCGTTTACTGGTTCAGATAAAAACAATTGATCTGGTTGCGACTGTTCAAATGCACAAAACTTGTCAATGAGTGTAGGATAATTAGCCATTGTTATTGTTATAAGTGTCAATTAAATGTGCCATTCCGTATGCAGGAATTTTTCCTTGAAGGGGCGCAAAAAATGCTATGATTTTTTTAAAATCTTCAGCTTCGTTATCAGTGGTATAAAATGGTTCGGCAAACGTGACTTCCTTTTTGCCAAAGTCTAATCCAATCATTACAATGGGAACGCCTGCGTTTTTTGCAATGTGGTAAAAGCCGGTACGCAGCCTTTCCGTTTTTTTTCTGGTACCCTCTGGTGATAGCGCCAATACAAATTTATCATGACTATTAAAAAGCCCCACAACTTGATCCACCATATTATGTTTGTTAAACCGGTCTACCGGAAAGCCACCTGTGTTTTTAAAGATAAAAGCAAAGGGGCCCTTAAATAAAGAGTCTTTACCAAGGTATTTAACGTGTTCTAAGTGCCTTACGCTTCTGATGGCAAGACCAACTATAAAATCCCAGGCGCTGGTATGCGGTGCCACAATTAATACACACTTATCTAAATGATAGGGAAAGTTTTTCTGGATTTTCCATCCGGTAATCCATACATATAGAGACCAAAAAAAGCGCATAGGCAGCATCGTTGGAGAACAAGATAAGAAATCTATACTTTCTACAAAACCTTGAGCAGGTTATTTCATCTCCTCTCTAATTTTTTGTAAACGGAACATTTCGTCACGGAGGCGGGCGGCTTCAATAAAGTCCATGTCTTTTGCGGCAGCTTCCATTTCTTTTTTAGCAAGCTTGATAGCTTTTTCTATTTGAGGAATGGTTGTGTATGCCACCTGCTCTGCAAATGTTTGACCCTCTGTATGGGTACTATTTTGTTGAACCGCATTAGATGGGTCGTAACCCTTAATATCAAGTACCGATGTTTGTGCAAACACCTGCTCTTTACTTTTTGAAACCGTTGTGGGCGTTATGTTGTGGGCCTCGTTATAGGCAACTTGCTTAGCTCTACGTCGAGACGTTTCATCGATGGTGCGCTGCATGCTCATGGTCATTTTGTCGGCATAAAAAATAACAAGTCCATTTACGTTACGTGCGGCACGCCCAGCAGTTTGTGTTAATGATTTTTCGTTGCGTAAAAAACCTTCTTTATCCGCGTCTAAAATGGCAACGAGTGAAACTTCTGGTAAATCAAGACCCTCTCTTAAAAGGTTTACGCCCACTAACACATCTATTACACCAAGACGCAGATCACGTAAAGTTTCTACGCGCTCGAGTGTATCAACATCACTATGAATGTATTTGGCTTTTATGTTTCGCTTGGCTAAATAACTATTCATTTCTTCGGCCATGCGCTTAGTGAGTGTTGTAACAAGTACACGGTCGCCACTTGCAATACGAAGGTCTATTTCGTGGAGCAAATCATCTATTTGATGATGACTTGGACGAACCTCAATGGGCGGATCTAATAAGCCGGTAGGCCTTACAACCTGCTCTACCACTACACCTCCGGTTTTTTCGAGTTCATATTCGGCAGGTGTGGCGCTCACAAAAATGGTTTGACCAATCATGTTATCAAACTCATGAAAATTAAGTGGTCGGTTATCTATCGCACTTGGTAAACGAAATCCATAATCTACGAGTGTCATTTTTCTGGACCTGTCACCACCGTACATGCCGGCAATTTGCGGAATGGTTTGGTGGCTCTCATCGATGATGCACAAAAAATCTTTGGGAAAATAATCGAGCAAACAAAAAGGTCTAGTGCCTGGTTTTCTTCTATCAAAAAAACGAGAATAGTTTTCGATCCCAGAGCAATAACCAAGTTCACGAATCATTTCTAAATCATATTCTACCCTTTCTTTGATTCGGTTGGCTTCTTGTTTTTTCCCAACGCGCATAAAATATTCATACTGCGCACGCATTTCATCTTGTATCTCGTGAATAACTTCTACAATCATGTCTTTGGGCGCTAAATATAAATTAGCTGGAAAAATAGCGGCATTGTCCATGGTACCAATGCGTTTGCTGGTTTCGGTTTCAATGCTTTCTATCGATTCTATTTCGTCACCAAAAAAAGTGATGCGGTATCCAAAATCTACATAGGGTAAATTAATATCGACGGTGTCGCCTTTTACTCTAAAGGAGCCACGTTTAAAATCGTCTTGGGTTCGGGTATACAAAGAGTTTATAAGAGCGTGCAAAAATGCTTGCCGCGAAACCACCTGACCTGTATGTATACGCACAATACCATTTTCATATTCGGTAGGATTACCCATACCATAAATACAACTCACGCTCGCAACAATAATGATATCTCTGCGACCACTTAATAATTGCGCCGTTGCTTGAAGCCTTAATTTATCCAGCTCTTCATTGATGCTTAAATCTTTTTCGATGTAAACACCAGTAACCGGCATATAAGCTTCGGGTTGGTAATAATCGTAATAGCTAACAAAATATCCTACAGCGTTGTCCGGAAAAAACTGTTTGAACTCACCATATAGCTGTGCCACAAGGGTTTTGTTGTGCGTGAGCACCAGTGTTGGACGTTGTGTATTTTGAAT
>JBEGUD010000169.1:0-8151 GCA_041179065.1 Bacteroidota bacterium
CCTGCTTTACCCGATTTTTTAGGATCGGTTCTCCAAGCAGCTTGTGCATTGCCTTCGCGCTCACTTAATTTACTAAGCCAGCCCTGCGGATATTCTACCCATACTTTTCTAATTTTTCCAAACACATTGTCCGCTACCATGGCCCTCGCTTGTTTTACAAGTGGGTAGCCAGAGTAGGTATGCGTGAGGCAAAGCGTAAGCCCTGTTTCCTGCACTTTTTGGTGTAACTGCTTGGCTTCGTCGAGTGTAAAAGCAATTGGTTTTTCTATGACAACATGAAACCCATGATCAAGGGCCATCATGGCAGGTGCAAAGTGTGCAAAGTTGGGGGTAACAATGGTTACAAAATCCATTCTTTCAGAAGCTGGAAGTTGGCTTTCTTTGGTAATCATTTCATCGTAGGTTAAATAAGTACGATGCTCGGGTAAAAACAAGGAAGCGCCTGAATCTTTGGCAACTTCAGGATTGATGCTAAGCGCACCACAACAGAGTTCTATGAGTCCATCCATATTGGCTGCAAGCCTATGTATCGCGCCAATAAAGGCATCTTTACCGCCGCCTACCATGCCCATTCTTAATTTTCTGTTCATGTTTGATCAATTTTAAATTGTGGAACTAAAAGTAAATTTTATCGGTCAACATTTAAAATAAAAAAATTACATTTATTGAATAGAATTTATCACGAACCTTTTACGATTATGCAAAACAACATTCAAAAGCAGCAACTCTTTATTGCCAGCTGCTTAGCACTTCTTGTTACTTCCTTATCTTTTGGAATTAGAGCGGGTATTTTAGGCCAGTTGGGCGAACAGTTTCAGCTAGACCCTGGACAGCTCGGAACCATTGCTGCCACTGCCTTTTGGGGCTTTCCGTTAGCGGTTGTAATAGGCGGTTTTGTGGTCGATATTATTGGCATGAAAAAATTGTTGTTGGTTGCCTTTGTATTTCATTTGGCAGGTATTTTATTAACCGTTTTTGCCGGCGGCTATTGGGGTTTATTTATTTCTACGCTTTGCATCGGTATTGCCAACGGAACCGTGGAAGCAGCTTGTAACCCACTGGTAGCAACTATTTATGCGGATAATAAAACCACTAAACTCAACCACTTTCACTTGTGGTTCCCGGGTGGTATTGTAATTGGTACCCTCATAGTTTATTTTTTAAGCAAAGCGGGTATTGGTTGGCAGGTGCAGGTAGGACTTATGGCGATTCCAACATTACTCTATGGATACTTTTTTAGCAAGTTAGATTTTCCCGTTACAGAACGTGTGGCGAGTGGTATTTCTACAGCAGCGATGTATAAGGCCTTGCTCAACCCACTATTTATTTTCATGATTGTCCTCATGTTTGGAACTGCTATTACCGAATTATTTACGGGTCAGTGGATTGATGTGTTACTTAAAAATGTTTCTGATAATGCACTTTTATTATTAACCCTTGAAACGGGTATTATGGTGATTGGCCGTGGGCTTGCAGAACCAGTGGTACACCGCTTTTCACCAACGGGCGTTTTATTTTTATCGGCGGTATTATCGGCACTCGGTTTGTATATAATGGGTCACACAACAGGTAACATGTTATTTGTTGGAGCGATTGTTTTTGGTATGGGTGTGTGTTATTTCTGGCCAACGATGCTTGGTTTTGTTGCAGAAAATTTACCAGAAACAGGTGCCGTAGGTTTAAACCTCATGGGTGGTGCAGGTATGTTTGCCGTATCGGTGTATATGATATTTATGGGTGATCATTATGCAGCGTTACAAGCCTCGTCTTTAACGCCTGCAGAGGCGGGTCAGGCCGTATTAAACACCACACTATTGATTCCTGTATTTTTATCAGTAGCATTTGCGGGTTTATTTTTATACATGCGTAATAAAAATAAAGTAGCCGCTTAATATTTTAAAAGAAAAGCAATGTCTAATAATAGAAGAAACGTGATTAAAAATATGGTGGCAGGTGCTGCTACCTTTGCTGCAAGTAGTGCGCTTGGATCACTCGCATCTGCGGCAACAGCTAACCCTGAAATACCTATGGATAAAGGATTAAAAGGCAATATCAACCACTCGGTATGTCGTTGGTGCTTTAGTGGTATCCCACTTGAAGACCTTTGTAAAGCAGCCAAAGAAATGGGTCTTGTAGGAATAGATTTAATAGGCCCTTCTGAATGGCCAATTCTAAAAAAATACGGACTTGTATCTACCATGTGTAATGGTGCCGAAATTAGTTTAACCAAAGGTTGGGCCGATAAAACAAATCATGCCGTACTGATTCAAAAATACAATGAGCATATCGATTTAGTAGCAGATGCAGGCTATACCAATTTAATTTGTTTTAGTGGTAATAGAACAGCTAACCTTGATGATGCAACAGGTCTTGAAAACTGTGCCGAAGGTCTAAAACAAATTATGGCCCACGCCGAAAAAAGAGGCGTGACTATTATTATGGAACTCCTTAATAGTAAAGTAGACCACAAAGATTATATGTGTGATAGAACAGCTTGGGGCGTTGCGCTTTGTAAAAAAATTGGTTCACCTAATTTTAAATTACTCTACGATATTTACCATATGCAGGTAGATGAAGGAGATGTGATTCATACCATCAATACCTACCACGAATACATTGGTCATTACCACACAGCCGGTGTACCAGGGCGTCATGAAATTGACGATACACAGGAGTTGTATTACCCGGCTATCATGAAAGCCATTCTAGCTACTGGATTTAATAAATATGTAGCGCAAGAATTTATTCCTGCGTCTAAAGATCCACTTGCTTCTCTAAAGCAAGCGATTAAAATTTGTGATGTATAATTTATCAATCAATAACCATGAATAGAAGAGAAGCCTTATCAAGTGTTGCCCTATTACTAGGAGGAACGATTATTGGATCATCTGCTTTTTTGAGCGGTTGTAAAGCAAACCCAGATGCTGCCGCGGGCGTATTGTCTGCTGCAGATATGAGCTTGTTAAACGACATCGCAGAAATTATTATTCCTACCACTAACACACCAGGTGCAAAAGCTGCTAAAGTGGGTGAGTTTATGGGCGTGATTGTAACAGATTGTTACGATGCCAAGGATCAAAAAGTATTTAAAGACGGCCTTGCTGCACTCGCAACAAAATTTAAGGCAGCTGCACCCGAAGCACAACAAAAAATGATTGTTGATTTGGATGCAGAAGCAAAAAAATACCAGGAAACCAAAACTGCGGAACAGCCTACCCATCATTTTACCATGATCAAACAGCTTACGCTTTGGGGTTATTTTAGCTCTGAAATAGGTGCCACACAAGCACTCCGCTATGTTGCCATTCCTGGAAAATATGAAGGCTGTGTGCCTTACAAAAAAGGCGATAAAGCTTGGGCAACCTAGACAGCTCTTTTTTTAGAGCCGCAACATTTTTAATTTTAAAATTTATTTGATGTCTATTAATAGAAGAGATTTTTTACGCAACGGTTCTTTTGCAGCGCTAGGATTGAGTGTGCCTTTTTTAACGAAGGCTAATTTTTTTGATGCGCCTGCAGGATTTAAAATTCCCAACTTTGGTATCCAACTTTGGACGGTTAAAGAAAATATGATGGCGGACGCCAAAGGCACACTTGCTAAACTGGCTAGTTATGGGTACAAACAAATTGAAAGTTACGAAGGACCGCAGGGGATGTTTTGGGGCATGGGTAACAAAGGTTTTAAAACCTACATGGATGATTTAGGTATGACAATAGTATCTAGTCATTGTGATAACCTCACCAACTTTGATAAAAAATCTGAAGAAGCTGCGGCCATTGGAATGCATTATTTAATTTGTCCGCACAAGGGCACACAAAAAAGCTTAGATAATTATAAAGCATTTGCAGATGAGTTTAACACATCTGGTAAAATTGCAAAAAAGCACGGTATCAAATTTGCGTATCATAATCATGATTATTCATTTATTCCAATGGATGGTCAAATGCCACAAGATGTAATGATGCAGGGCACTGATCCTTCTCTTGTAGATTTTGAAATGGATATTTATTGGGTGAATGCAGCTAACGAAGATCCCATTGCATGGTTAAAAAAATACCCGAACCGTTTTAAACTTTGTCACGTAAAAGACCTCGCAAAAACGGCTAATAACGGACACGAGTCTTGTGTGTTAGGCACAGGCACCATCGATTTTAAAAAGGTATTAAAAGCCGGCGCTAAATACGGACTAGAAACTTTTTTTGTGGAGCAGGAAGCGTTTACTGGAACAAATCCAATAGATGCTGCTGGGCTTGATGCAAAATATATGCAGAAGCATTTTTAGTGCTGCGCTTAAATGTTGCGATTTAACTTTGCGCGTTTGATTTTGAGCAGGAGAAAAAATTTTACAAATAAAAAGGGCGCCTAAAGGCGCCCTTTTTGCTGAAGCTCGGCTATCACCTGATAGAGCCGATCAATATCGGATTGACTGTTAAAACCATTGATGGAGTATCTGAGGTACACATCATTTCCTTGGCGCATGATGGGCACTTCTATTTGGTATTCGGTAAATAATGTGCGTTGTAAAATTTCAGGTTCCGCTGTTTTAATAGGAATACTAATCATTTGACCAATCCACTCACTTGTTAATGGACTAATAGGTGTAGCATCAAGTAAATCAAAAAAGCGCTGTGCATTTGCAAGTACCAGTTCATGACATTTTTTAGCAACATCAGCCCAGTTGTATTTTTCCATAAATGCAATACAATCCGGCACTGTTAAAAAAGCCGAAAAGTCTCTGGTACCAATCATTTGATGGTAATCTAAAAAACTAGAATGGCTAGGCTTTAACGCTTTGTACCCCCAGCTTACCACGAGTGGATCACAAATAGGTTGCACAGTTTTATGCGCGTATAAAAAAGAACATCCTTTGGGTGCCATCATCCATTTATGACAAGCGCCTGTGTAAAAATCTGCTTGTAAAGTAGCGAGGTCTACCTCTGTTTGTGCGGGTCCGTGTGCGCCGTCTACAAAAGTGATCAGTCCTTTTTGTTTGGCGATTGCACAAATTTCATGCACCGGTAATTTTAATGCAGTAGCACTCGTGATATGACTAATAAAAACTGCTTTTGTTTTAGGTGTGATGCCCGCAAAAAATTCTTCAATAAATTTTTCTTTGCTGGTGATGGGTAGCGTAATTTTTTGCTTAACATATTCGGCGCCTTTTTGTGCGCAGTAATACTCCCATGTTCTGTCACAGGCGCCATACTCAATATCGGTGGTTAAAATTTGATCACCGGGTTGTAGCGGAAAATTTTTTGCCACCATGTTAACGGCAAATGATGGATTGGTTACAAACACCAAATCATCTTTGTCTGCTACACCAATATACTTTGCTAAGGCCTCTCTCGATGTTTGCAAATAGCCAGGTCCGTCAAATACAATGTACTGAACGGGCTCTGCTTCTAATACCCTTTGCCATTTTTGATAGGCATCAAAAATAGGCGCAGGCGTTGCACCAAAAGATCCGAAGTTTAAAAAAGTAATATCCTTTCTTAATAAAAATAAATCCGCAATATTTTCCATAATCACATTATACGCCTAAGCTCCAACCATCACGGTAGTTGCGTTTTACAAACTGATTGGCTTCATCAAAATTGGTAATTTTCATATTAGGACCATCCCATAATAATTTAATACTACGGCCTGGATAATTGATATTTCCTTTTGAATCTTTTGCTTGTAAATCGTAACTTCTAATAGCAAGGTTACCCATCAAAACACTTTCTGTTAATGGACCTGCTATATCAAAATGCGAACTCAAGTTTTTAGCTTCAGGGCTGTTAAAGCCAGCAATAGATGCTTCTACCCATGCAGCATAGTGACCTGCTTCTCCATTTTTTACGCGCGCTACTGTTTCAGGAACAATGGTTGTTTTAGATAAGTGTGTAGGTAATAATTGAGGCATTACACCATAGGTACCACACATCATTTTTCCTTTGGTACCAATAAAAATAACTCCGTTTTCACCATCACCACCCATTCTTTCGTTAGGGCCTAATTCTTCTGGGCGTTCTGGTTGAATACCACCATCCATCCAGTGAAGGGTAACATTTGGTTTACCAGGTTGTCCTTTAAATTGAAGTGTAATATGTGAAGCAATTGGAGCACTATCCGGCGTATACGCTTTGTTCCAGTTTCTTACATATGGCGTTGCAACGCTACACTGTGCCGAAAGTGGATAGCCTAAGCCCATCACTGCAAAAGCAGGAGCCATAATATGACAAGCCATATCACCTAGGGCGCCGGTACCGTAATCCCACCAACCTCTCCAGTTAAATGGCAATAATCCATCGATATAATCTTTTTTAGGCGCTGTACCGAGCCACAAGTCCCAATTAAGACCTGCTGGGATAGGTGAACTGCTCGTAGGCCAAGAGATGCCTTGCGGCCAAACTGGGCGGTCTGTGTAGCAGTAAATGGTATGCACGTCGCCAATCACACCTGCGTTGTACCAGTCTTGTAATTTGCGAACGCCATCGCCAGAAGCACCTTGGTTACCCATTTGAGTGACTACCTTATGTTTACGTGCAGCTTCTGTAAGCATACGCGCTTCATAAATATCGTGTGTCAATGGTTTTTGAACATATACGTGTTTGCCTAATTGTACGGCAGCCATCGCAGCTACTGCGTGTGTATGGTCTGGTGTAGATACAGACACGGCGTCAATTCTACCTTTTTCTTTGTCTAGCATCTCTCTAAAATCTTCGTAGACATTGGCCTTTGTATACCTAGCTCTGCTCTTTGCAGTTTGTCTGCTATCAACATCTGCAAGTGCTACGATATCCGCTTTTCCAGACATAAAGAAATTGTATAAATCGCTTTCACCTTTACCGCCAGCACCAATGCCTGCAATTTGTAATTTATCACTAGGCGCTGTAAAGCCACGTCCTAGCACATTTCGAGGAACAATATAAAATCCTGCTGCAGCAAGTAATCCGTTTCTTAAAAAAGAACGTCTAGAGTCTTGATTGGCATCTTGGTTGTTTGTTTCTGTTTTTGCAACTTCAGTAGTTGAAGCCGCTAACAATTTTTTCTTGGTCTGTTTTTTCATAGGTATAGAATCGTTGAAGTAGGCATGAACCTACAAGTTTTTTGAGATGGTTAAATTATTAAAAAATGGCGAAATGCTAAAATTATATTTAGGGCCCGAACAAATAGGATAGTAGTGTCGTTATTTAGGTATAAATTGCTACTATATTAACCTCTTTTTCTATGAATGAACAATTGAACGCGCTTAGACAGTATTTTATGTCGGGTGCTACCCAATCTTTTGCTTTTAGACTTGCCCAGCTCGAAGCTTTAAAAAAATTGGTATTAGACCACGAAAAAGAGCTGGCACAAGCGCTCCACACCGATTTAAAAAAATCGGAAGAAGAAGCCTGGGCCACCGAAGTAGGTTTTTTCTTAAATGAATTAAACTATACCATCAAGCACCTAAAAAGTTGGATGCAACCCACGAGTGTGCCTACCAATTTATTAAATCAACCTTCTAGTTGTTATACTGTTCCGGAACCACTGGGTGTGGTGTGTATTATTGCACCATGGAATTATCCGTTTCAACTTTTATTTACGCCACTTATTGGCGCGATTGCCGCAGGCAATTGCGCGGTATTAAAACCAAGTGAGTTTGCAGGAGCTACTGCTGCTATCATGGGTAAAATGATTAAGCAGTTATTTCCTGAAAATTACATGCTTTATTTAGAGGGTGATGGCGCAGAAGTGTTACCTCCACTTTTTGAAAATTTTAGATTCGATCATATTTTTTATACTGGTAGCACATTTGTAGGTAAAATTATTTACAAACAAGCTGCCGAAAAATTAGTGCCCGTTACTTTAGAGTTAGGTGGTAAAAGCCCTGCTGTACTTGCTCCTGACGCAAATGTGCGCGTGGCGGCACGTCGTATTGCCAATTCTAAATTTTCGAATTGTGGTCAAATGTGCGTGGCGCCAGATTATGTGCTCGTACCTACTGCATTAAAAGATAGTTTGATTGAAGAACTTATAATAGCTACTAAAAAGTTTTATGGTGAAGATCCGGAAAACACAGATGGCTACGGAAAAATCATCAATGAAAAACAGTGGCAGCGTTTAGTAAGTTATTTGCAAGATGGCAAACTGGTGCATGGCGGAAAATCAAATGCAGCTAGTTT
>JBEGUD010000170.1:0-3193 GCA_041179065.1 Bacteroidota bacterium
TCAAGCAAATTGAACGTATCAACAATTCTAAGTTTTCTAAACTAGATATTCCAAGTGGTAAAGATGTTTGTCGCAAGCAATTTTTCTTTTTCATGGAAAAATTATTATCTGCAGACATTAGCCATGGAGATTATGAAACCTACGTTCCTATGTTGGAAGAAAAATTTGCTGACGTTAGTAAAGAAGATGTGCTTAAGCGCGTTGCTGCCATGGAATTTGATAGGTTCTTAAAGTATTATGAAAACGCCGAAGACCTTAACCACAGAGACAAAGGTAGACGCGAACAAAGCGACGCCCCAGATCAGGCAAGACGCAGAGATGGTAGAGACCGTGATGGTGGAAGAGGGGATAATAGAAAAGAATATGCAAGAGGCGGCGGTAATGGATATAGCCGACTATTTGTTAACCTTGGAACAAAAGATGGTTTTTATAAAGCAAGTTTCTTACAATTTATTTTAGATATGAGTGATCTTAAAAAAGAGTCACTTGGTAGAATAGATATGAAAGACATGAACTCTTGGATCGAAATCGAAAAAGGTGCAGCTAAGCAAATGGTTAGTGCACTTGATGGTAAAAACTACAAAGGTAGACGCATTCGTATGAATGATGCCGACAGTGGTGGTGAGCGCAGACCAAGAAGAGGAGAATAATTTTTTATTGGTTAAATTTTTTTATGGAGCAAGCAATCGAAACAAAAAAAGGAGTGGAAGCACTTCTACAAAAAAGACCCTTAATTATTTCTGGACCCTGCAGCGCAGAAACAGAAGAGCAAGTTGTTCAAACCGCAACCAGACTAGCGGCGACAGGTAAAGTAGACATTTTACGCGCTGGTATTTGGAAGCCGCGAACGCGCCCTGGTAGCTTTGAAGGTATTGGTACCAAAGGTTTACCTTGGTTACAACAAGCTAAAAAAGAGTCTGGATTGCCAGTAGCGGTTGAGGTGGCTACTGCTAAACAAGTAGAAGATGCGCTTCATTTTGGAGTAGATGTTTTATGGATTGGTGCAAGAACCACCGTAAATCCTTTTAGTGTGCAAGATGTTGCAGATGCACTAAAAGGAGCTGATGTTCCCGTGTTAATTAAAAACCCCATCAATCCCGATTTAGAATTATGGATTGGTGCTGTAGAGCGCGTTGCAAATGCGGGCATTAAAAATATTGGTCTTATCCATAGAGGATTTAGTTCTTATGGTAATACCGAATATAGAAATGCGCCTATGTGGCATTTAGCCATCGAAATGAAACGTCGTAATCCGGGCATGCTCCTTATCAATGACCCATCGCATATTTGTGGTAGAAGAGATATTTTAATGGACGTAGCGCAAAAAGCCATTGACCTTGATTTTGACGGACTTATTATTGAAAGTCATATCGATCCTGACAATGCTTGGAGTGATGCTAAACAACAAGTTACGCCAGAGCGTTTAGGCGAAATGATCAGCTCTATAGTATGGAGAACTGAAGAAATTGATTCTGAAGAATTGCATGCAGTGATGGAAAAAATGCGTCAGCAAATTAACCAGCTAGATGATGAGTTATTACAACTCATTGGTCAACGTATGAAAGTTGCTGATAAAATTGGTCAATACAAAAAAGACAATAATATCACCATTTTGCAAACCAATAGGTGGAATGCAATACTAGAACGTGCCTACGAAAGAGGTGAGAAGCTAGGTCTTAGTAAGGAATTTATTACCAAATATTTTGATGCGGTGCATATGGAAAGTATCAATCACCAAAACAAAATCATGAATTCCTAGTTAGGAGCTCTTGCATAATTTTTTTCCGATGAAAAAAAGAACTTTTCATTTTTCGGGTAAGCCGGTTCAATATTATTTTGATGCTTCTTTTGATGTATTAAAAAAGTTGGTGCCTGTAACCTCGGCTGTAATCATTACAGATGAAAATGTTTTTCAAGCCCATAAAAAAAAGTTTAAAGGTTGGTCCACCATTGTTTTAAAACCAGGTGAGCAGTATAAAGTACAGCAAACCGTGGATGTGGTAATTGATCAACTCATTGAACTTGGTGCCGATCGTCAAACTACTTTAATTGGTGTTGGCGGCGGTGTTATTACTGATATTACAGGTTATGTGGCTAGTATCTATATGCGTGGTATTGCAGTAGGTTTTGTGCCTACTTCTTTACTTGCTATGGTAGACGCTTCTATTGGCGGGAAAAATGGCATAGATGTTGGCGTTTATAAAAACATGGTAGGTGTTATTAGGCAGCCTAATTTTTTACTTTTTGATACTAGTTTTTTAAAATCGTTGCCACTAAGCGAGTGGCAAAATGGTTTTGCAGAAATTATAAAGCATGCTGCCATTAAGGATGCTGCACTAATTAAACAATTGGAGTCACATACACTCGCTTCCTATAAAAAAGATTTGTCTTTAACTGCAAAGCTAGTGGAGCGAAATGTAATGATTAAAACCAAAGTGGTACTAGCCGATGAATTTGAAAAAGCCGACCGTAAGCTTTTAAATTTTGGTCACACACTAGGTCATGCACTCGAAAACTCTTACGAATTAAGCCATGGTCAGGCCATTAGTATTGGTATGACCTATGCAGCGGTTATTTCGGAACAATTATTAAAATTTAAAAGTAGAGATACGCTTGTTCAATTATTGGAAAAGTATGGTTTACCAACCTACGCTTCATTTAATGTTTCAAAAGCGGTTTCTATTTTGCAAAAGGATAAGAAAAAAACAAAGGATGCAGTGCATTACATCTTATTAGAAAAACTAGGTAAAGGTGTTATTCATACCATTCCATTTGTAACACTTGAAAAAATATTAAAAGGGATTCAGAAATGATGAAAGCGCGTGTAACCCCTTCTTCAATTACTGGAACCATTATAGCGCCTGCTAGTAAAAGTAGCATGCAGCGTGCATGTGCAGCTGCACTTATACGAAATGGTGAAACGGTTATAGTGAACCCGGGGGTTAGTAATGATGATGTGGCTGCCATAGACGTAATACAAAAACTAGGTGCTGTTGTTACCAAATTGGATAATGGACATTTGCATATTGTTTCTGGTGGTGTTAAGCCAGGGAGTAGCACCATTAATTGTGGAGAGAGTGGCCTAGGCATTAGAATGTTTACGCCGATTGCTGCATTAAGTAGTAGTCCAATTACAATAACAGGTATGGGTAGCTTAACAACTAGACCCATGCATTTTTTTGATGAAATTTTA
>JBEGUD010000171.1:0-8797 GCA_041179065.1 Bacteroidota bacterium
GATTTATTGATAAAGCCAAAGAAGAAAGCATCAATACCATTTTAGATCAACTCGAATTAAAGCGCAGGGGTAAACTTGATAAAGTATACGTAACCGGATGTTTAAGTGAAAGATACAGAGGTGATTTGGAATCAGAAATGCCAGAAGTAGACGCATGGTTTGGTACCATGGAACTTCCGTTGATGTTAAAAAAGTTTGATGTCGATTATAAAGCAGAATTAGTAGGGGAACGTTTTTTAAGTACGCCACAGCACTATGCTTATTTAAAAATTAGTGAAGGATGTAACCGCACCTGTTCGTTTTGCGCCATCCCACTTATGCGCGGACAGCACGTAAGTCGAACCATCGAAGACCTTGTAACCGAAGCAGAAGGCCTCGTTAAAAAAGGCGTTAAAGAAATCATGCTTATTGCCCAGGAGCTTACCTATTATGGATTAGATATTTACAAAGAGCGTGCACTACCTAAATTATTACACGCTCTTGCCGATGTTAAAGGCATCGAATGGATTCGTTTACATTATGCATATCCTAGTAAGTTTCCATTGGAAATTTTGGATGTAATGCGTGAGCGTTCAAATATTTGTAAGTACCTAGATATGCCACTTCAGCACGCTAGTAATAGCATGTTAAAAGCCATGAAACGTAACATTACACGTGAAGATATGTCTATGTTAATTAAAGAAATTAGAGCACGTGTACCAGGTATTTGTTTGCGTACTACTTTAATTGCTGGTTTCCCTGGCGAAACCGACGATGATATCGAAGAACTAAAAGAATTTTTGCAAGAACACCGTTTTGATAGGGTAGGTATATTTAGTTACAGCCACGAAGAAAACACCACGGCCCATGATTTAGTTGATGATGTTCCTGCCGATGTTAAAGCGGAACGGGCACAATCAATTATGGAAGTGCAGCAAGAAATTTCCCTCGAAAAAAACCAGGAGAAAGTAGGGCAAATCCTAAAAGTAATTATCGACAAAAAAGAAGCCGGCCGTTATTTAGGGCGCACCGAGTTTGATAGCGTTGAAGTAGACAATGAAGTGGTTATTAATACCAAAAAGAAACTCACGATTGGAGATTTTGTTTGGGTAAAAATTACCAAAGCATACGATTACGACATTGAAGGTGAACTAGTAGATAGTGAAGGTCTTTCTATATAATGAAAGTAAAAGGTTGCGGCAAGGGATACAATAAAGTATAGAATAATAAATATACTTGCGTTGCTATAATAGCCATTCATGCCAAACCAATCTTTTTGGTAATATAAAACCGCTACACCAATTGCAACTTTTACAACTTCTGCAATAAGTGCTTCGCCACTTCTATCCATGAGCTCTGTATGGGCATATACAAAAGCAAAAATAAACAAGCCGTACACAAACATATTAGGATTGCCAATTTGTGCAATATTGCCAAATAGGTAACTGATAAATAAAAGTAGTACTACAAGCTGTACATATGACCAAAGAACCAATCCTTTGGTTTCGTTGGTATCGTACTTTTCAAAATGATATACGTCTTCAATTTTTGCTACTGGGTATTGCGCTTCAACATCAGCAGGTCTCCAACCGGTTGGCATAAACCAGATTTTTAATTTACTAGACCAGCTCTTAGTTCGCCATGCATCTTTTATGAGTAACCATATATGCATGAAATTAATTTTAATTGGATTCCATGTGCGCACTGCAATTGTAATACCGTAAACAGCCGGTACGTTTGGATCTTCGGCTTTAAATGTGCCAAACAATTTATCCCAAAAAATAAATATTTGAGCATAGTTTTTGTCTAAGTATTCTTTATTGATGGCATGATGTACTCTATGATGCGATGGTGTTACAATAATTTTTTCTAAAAAACCCATGTTACCAATATGCTGCGTATGGTACCAAAATTGCGCAAATAAATGAAGTGGCGCAACAATTGCAATCACTTTTGAAGAAACGCCTAATAAAGCGGCAGGCAATAAAAAAATCACAAATATTTTTACAATGGATGAAATGCTTTGTCTAAGTGCACAAGCCAAATTGTATTCTTCACTGCTGTGGTGAATGATATGATTGTTCCAAAAGATATTGTATTCGTGTGCAATTCTATGGATCCAATAACCTGCAAAATCAAGTGCAAAAAAAGCAATAATATAAGTGAGTGGGCCGTCAGGCACTTTTGTTAAAGACCAGTGTTCCACCATCCAGCCGTAGCTAATAACGGCAATACTAAGCCCAAGTACATCTTTGGTTACATTGGTAACGCCAGAGCTTAAACTAGCAATCATATCAAATGTCCTAACGGTTTCTTTACCTTTTAATACGCCATACCATTTTTCTATAAGTACAAGTAGCAAAAATGCCGGCATGGCAATCAGTAATATTTTACCATAGCTTTCCATAACAAAACGGGCTTTATTAAAATGGCCCTAACAAATGTAACTATTCTATCGAATCTTACGTTATTTGCTGCCCTTGTTGTAATTTTAACCCTAATTATGATAAAAGCTGCCGAGCAAGTTGCTTATCCTTTAACGGGCTATTTTTCTAGCTTGGTTTCTGATTACCTAGAAGCCAATCAAAAATTAGCTCCTTTTTACACCCATCAACCCAATATGGATGGAATAAAGGCAGCTATGGCAGCACGTGATTCGTTTAATACGCCAAGGATATCTCTTGCAAATGCGTTAAACAAACAGTACGAAAGCATCAAAGCCTCAGAACTGGTAACCGCTAATATCCAATCTTTAGTAAACAGCAAAACATATACGGTTACTACAGCACATCAGCCCAATTTATTTACTGGACCACTATATTTTATTTATAAGATTGCGCATACCATTGCCTTGTCCCGTTCATTAGAAAAGCAAATACCAGGAGCCAAGTTTGTGCCCGTTTATTATATGGGTTCCGAAGACGCTGATTTAGAAGAGCTTGGATTTGTAAACATTGGTGGTCAAAAATTAGTATGGCAAACAAAGCAAACAGGTGCAGTTGGCCGTATGCTAGTAGATGCTGAACTACTGTCACTCATTAAACTAATGGAAGGGCAAATAGGAGTGTCGGTTCATGGAACTGCATGGGTTAATCTTTTAAAACAATCATTTACAATTGGTAAAACAATTGCCCAGGCAACTTTTGAAATTGTACATCATTTATTTGGAGCATATGGTTTAGTAGTTGTACAGCCAGACTCACCCGAACTTAAATGTTTATTTACAAGTGTAATTGAAAAAGAATTAACCACAGGTTTTTCCAATAAAGCGGTACAGCAAACCATTAAAAATTTAAGCGTTCATTATAAAGTACAGGCTGCAGGTAGAGCAATAAATTTATTTTATTTACAAGGAAATAAAAGAGAGCGCATTGTTCAAACAGATGCAGGCTATGAGGTAACAGCGCTAGGACTAAGCTTTACCAAAGATCAAATTTTAACAGACGTACAAAATAATCCAGCAAATTATAGCCCCAATGTAATTTTAAGGGGTGTTTTTCAGGAAACAATTTTACCCAATATTGCATTTATAGGTGGCGGCGGAGAGCTTGCATATTGGCTTGAACTTAAACAAGTTTTTGCTGATGCTGCAGTGCCTTTCCCGGTTTTATTACTTCGTAATTCATTTTTACTTGTGCCAGCCAAACAAGCGCTGCAGTTACAAAAGATGCATATTAACACCATCAATTTATTTAAAGGTCGCCCTCAAGTAATTATAGATAGTTTTGTAAAAGCCAATTCGGTACATCATTTGCAAATTAATGGTCAAATGGCTGCCATAGAAGCGCAGTATACGCTTATTAAA
Organism: Bacteroidota bacterium; assembly: GCA_041179065.1. Classification (GTDB taxonomy): domain Bacteria; phylum Bacteroidota; class Bacteroidia; order Chitinophagales; family Chitinophagaceae; genus Sediminibacterium. Next base: position 3,785 of record JBEGUD010000171.1, read on the forward strand.
GATCAGGCAGCAGCGATTGATCCAAGTTTGGTAGATCATATAGAAGCATTATCCCACAAACAAGCACAAAAGTTATTACAGGTTCAAAAGAAAATGCTACGTGCCGAAAAAAGAAAGTATGAAGTGGAGCAACAGCAAATAACAAAAATTATGGAGCAGTTGTTTCCGGGTGGAAGCCTCCAAGAGCGTACCGAAAATATAGCTGATTGGTATAAAATTTATGGCACCCATTTTGTGAGTGCCATAGTAGAAAATTCTGACGATTTTAGTAAAGGATTTACCCTTTTATATTTGAACGATTAGTATCTAAATAATTAGCGATTTTGACTAAATATCAAAGCTATTATTCCAATCTGATTTTAATTTGTTTACTTTCTCATTTACTTCTTTACTTAAATTGTTTTTGTAAGTAGCGATGGTATTTGAAACAGTTTCATTGTTAGCTCCAACTATTTGAGCAGCGAGTATGCCTGCATTTTTTGCGCCGTTAAGAGCAACAGTTGCAACTGGAACACCGCTTGGCATTTGCAAAATTGAAAGTACGGAATCCCAACCATCAATTGAATTTGATGATTTAATGGGTACACCAATAACTGGTAGGGTAGTAATGGAAGCTACCATGCCAGGTAAATGTGCCGCACCACCTGCACCTGCAATAATAACTTGTAAGCCTCTTTGTTTTGCCGTAGTTGCATACTCAACCATACGTATGGGTGTACGGTGTGCCGACACCACAGTTAATTCAAATGGGATATTAAACTGCTTTAAAATATTGGCAGCATCTTGCATGATTGTTAAATCACTATCGCTTCCCATGATAATACCTACAATTGGTTGAATGGTACTCATATTTTTTAATTATGGTGCAAATTTACTTAATTTTTTACCTCAAAGCCAAAATCGTGTGCAGCGCTTGGTTTAAGGAGTACCTCAGCTTTGGCGTCTGTAATGGTTATTTTAATGGAAGTGGTTGTTACAGGCTCAAAAGTGGCGATCTTTTTACGACCTATGGTAGTGCCATCAAATAGTTTTACAAAATTACCAGTAGCAGTTTCTTTAGCTTCTATCGTAAAACTTTTTACGCGCTGACCATGTTCTATCAATTCTTGCAACACTACAGCATTTAATTTGGTAGGCTTGCTAAATGTATATGTAAGCGTTGGAAGTCCATTGGTTGTTTTAACTACCGGCTTAAGTCCCGCAAATAAATTTGTTTTAAATGCTTTTTCTCGAAGTGCCGCAAAACCAACTAGTGATGCAGAGTCTGCTTCATGAAATAGTCCGCGTCTATCAGGAGGAACATTTAATAATAAGTTACCACCATTACCTACAGATTTTAAAAACAAATTAAATAGGGCATTTGGAGATTTCACTTTGTTATCCTCTTTAGCATGGTAAAACCATCCTGGTCTGATAGACACATCGGCTTCTGCAGGGATCCATAATTTACCATTTACGTTACCTTGGTTAAGGGTATCTTCTGGTGGACCACCATGACCTCTATAAAAACCAGCAGTATCTAATAAATTCCAATTGGTATTACCAATGATGCCACGCTCATTTCCACACCATCTAATACTTGGCCCAATATCACTAAAAATCATGAGATGCGGTTGATATGCAAATGCCGAATCTTCGAAACGTCTAAAAGTATATTCTTGCTTTTTGCCATTAGGGCCTTCGCCGTTTGCACCATCCCACCATAGTTCAAAAAATTTACCATAACCGGTTAATAATTCTTTCATGGTAGCAATGTAAATATCATTGTATTTAGGCGTGCCATAATCAGGGTGGTTTCTATCCCATGGAGAAATATACACACCCATTTCTAATCCACCTTTTTTACATGCATCAGATAACATACGAACAACGTCGCCCTTTCCTTCTAGCCACTTACTTTCTCTTACTGTGTGCGTGCTATATTTAGAAGGCCACAAGCTAAAGCCATCATGGTGTTTAGCTGTTAAAATAATACCCTTTGCACCTGCAAGTTTTGCAACACGCACCCACTGGTTACAATCAAGCTCGGTAGGTGCAAAAACAGTTGGATCTTCTTTACCATCACCCCATTCTTTATCGGTAAAAGTGTTAGGGCCAAAATGTATAAACAAATAAAATTCTTTTTCGTGCCAAGCTAAATGCTCTTTGGTTGGTACGGGTAATACGGGTTTAATTTTTTGTGCAAATCCAATGGTGCTAAGTAACACAAGAAATGCAAGCATTGTTTTTTTCATAGTGGCTATTATTGAAGTTGTCTTTTATAGAGTTGAATGGTGTTATGTAATCCTAAATATAAGGAATCGCACACAAGTGCATGCCCAATACTTACTTCATTTAAATGTGGAACTGCATTTTTAAAATAAGCAAGGTTTTGAAGGTCTAAATCATGACCCGCGTTAATGCCTAGCCCTAATTGATGTGCTAAATTTGCGGCTTCAGTGTATGGCAAAATCGCTGTTTCTTTATTGCCTTTAGCAAAAGCGGATGCATAAGACTCGGTGTAAAGTTCGATACGGTCGGTGCCTGTTGTGGCAGCAGCTTCCACCATCGCAGTAACAGGGTCTACAAAAATTGATACCCGGATGCCTGCATTTTTAAATAGGGCAATGGTTTTAATTAAATAGTCTTGATTTTTAACGGTATCCCATCCATGATCACTGGTGAGCTGACCCTGGGCATCTGGCACAAGGGTTACTTGGTGTGGCTTCGTTTCTAATACCAACTTAACAAACTTTTCTTCGGTAGGATTGCCCTCAATATTAAACTCGGTAGTAAGTACTGTTTTTAAATCATGTACGTCTTTATAAGTGATATGACGTTCGTCGGGCCTAGGGTGAACTGTAATACCGTCGGCACCAAATTTTTCGCAGTCGAGGGCTACTTTAATGACATCGGGGTTATTACCGCCTCTCGCATTACGAAGAGTGGCAATTTTGTTGATGTTTACACTTAAATGGGTCATGTTGTAAAAATACTAAAATCTTGACTCCTTATGTATTAAATTGCAGGCAATTATTACGAACTATATCGATACAAAATTGTTAGTGTAGTATGTCTTATCCATCATTAGAAGCCTGTTTATTAGATTTAGAAAAAGCAGGTCATTTAATACGCATTAAAGAAGAAGTTGACCCTCATTTAGAAATGGCGGCTATTCATCTTCGTGTCTATGAAATGGGAGGCCCCGCAATTTTATACGAAAATGTAAAAGGATCAAAATTTAGGGCTGTTTCTAACATATTTGGAACCCTTGAAAGAAGCAAATACATTTTTAGGCATAGTTTAGATGCTGTAAAAAGGCTCATTCAATTAAGAAATAATCCGGTGGATGCGATCAAGCATCCTATTGATAATTTTAAGGCAGGACTTGCTGCCATTAAAGCACTTCCTTTAAAAAATCCAATCAAGCAGCCAGTTACTTACCAAGAAATAAATATTTCTGACCTACCTCTGATCAAGCATTGGCCCAAAGACGGTGGCGCATTTGTTACACTTCCACAGGTTTATACCGAAGACATTGACAAGCCAGGTATTTTTAATGCCAACCTTGGCATGTACCGAATACAGCTTACTGGAAATGACTATGAACTTGATAAAGAAATAGGACTTCATTATCAATTGCATAGAGGTATTGGTGTACATCAAACAAAGGCCAATAAAAAAGGACAACCATTAAAAGTGAGTTGTTTTATTGGAGGGCCACCTTCGCATAGTGTTGCAGCTGTTATGCCACTACCAGAAGGTATTAGCGAAATGACTTTTGCAGGACTTCTTGGATCGCGGAGGTTTAGATATGTCTACAAAGATGGTTTTTGCTTAAGTACAGATGCTGATTTTGTAATTACCGGAGAAGTGTATCCCCACGAAAATAAACCTGAAGGCCCATTTGGGGATCATTTGGGATACTATAGTTTGCAACATTCATTTCCACTGATGCGTGTCCATAAAGTATACGCAAAAAAAGATGCGATTTGGGCATTTACAGTAGTAGGTCGTCCACCTCAAGAAGATACTAGTTTTGGACAACTTATTCATGAAATTACGGGTGATGCGATACCGCAAGAAATACCCGGTTTAAAATCTGTACATGCAGTAGATGCTGCTGGTGTGCATCCTTTATTATTAGCTGTTGGCAGTGAACGTTACACACCGTATACACCCACAAAGCAACCTGCCGAACTATTAACCATTGCCAATCATATTTTAGGAACCGGTCAATTAAGTTTAGCTAAGTTTTTATTTATTACAGGCTCTGATACGCAAAATATTGATGCACAGGATACCCTTTCTTTTATGACCTATTTACTAGAGCGGATTAATCTTAATCGTGATGTTCATTTTTATACGAACACCACCATGGATACCCTCGATTATTCAGGAACAGGCATTAATAGTGGAAGTAAAGTAGTATTTGCAGCTTATGGCGATAAAATTCGTGATTTATCAAATGAGGTTCCTGCTGTTCTAAAATCGCTAGAAGGCTTTGATAGCGCGCATCTTGCCATGCCTGGTGTTGTTTGTATAACAGCAGCTGCGTATACAAATGTGCAAGATGCAGCATCACTAGTAAATACATTAAATGCGCAGGTTTCAAATGCAAATGAAGCATTAGCAGGTACTGCCATTATTGTACTTTGTGATGATGCTAGTTTTACTGCGCAAACACTTAATAATTATTTATGGGTTACTTACACAAGAAGTAATCCTTCCCATGATATTTATGGTATCGGATCTTTTACGCAAAACAAACATTGGGGATGTACAGGGCCACTTGTTATTGATGCAAGAATCAAACCACATCATGCGCCCGTTTTAATAAAAGACGAAGCCGTAGAAAAACACGTTGACCGCTTGTTTGAAAAAGGCGGAAGTCTTTATTCGCTTATTTCTACCCAGGTATGATCGGCTAATAACCTGACACTCGAAATAAATTGTTTGAAAGGACCATTGCCGCCCCATTCCTGCGGTGATACCAACGAGAGCATATGATTGCCATCTTTTTTCTCATATAAA
>JBEGUD010000172.1:0-7500 GCA_041179065.1 Bacteroidota bacterium
ATCAAGTAGCAGAAACACTCAGCAAAATTAACAAGGCCGAAGATTTTACCAAGCAACAAGATTATATTAGAAAGTGCGCGAGCCTTTTACGCATTGATGAAGCAGGTCTAACAAACCTCGTTAATAAATTTAAACGCGATATTCTTGTAAAGCAAGAAAAGAAAATACCTTTTGATGAGGCGCAACAAATATTAGAAGGTAGTATCGAAACTGGTTTTGATGAAGGCGCTGCACTGGTTAACCAGGATGATATTTACGAAAAGAATTTAATTCGGGTATTAATTGATTATGGTCTATTAAAATATGACGATCACAAAACAATGGCCGATTTTATTTTTGAAGCATTAGAGCAGTTTGATTTTGACAATGAGCAGTATTTACAACTCTATCAAATTTACAAAAGCTGGTATGACAAAGGATTAGAGCCTACATCCAAAACACTACTCTACCACGATGATGAAAATATTAGAAACCTTATAGTAAACCTAACTGTTTCACCGCATGAGTTGAGTTTAAAATGGGATACGATTTTAGAAGGCATGAATATTGTAAATAGAGACACGTCCATGGAAGACGTTACCATGAGTGTTAACTATTTTAAACTTCGAAAAATTAAAAAGATGTTTGACCAAAACCAAGTTGATATGGAGCATGCAGGTTTTGAAGAACAAATGAGGCTTATAGAATTACACAAACACCTCAAAGACATTGAAAGAGAAATTACCAAACAAATTGGTACGGTTATTATAAAATAAAAAGGGCCCATTTAAATGAGGCCCTTTTTATTTTTTTTAGAAGTTTCTATTAGATCCAGCCCTTGTAGGCTTTACATTTTTTCTGATAGCCCACAAATCTGTGATTCCAAAAGACTTACGTGTTTGTGCATTGTTTACACCAATTACGGCCTCTGCCACTGTTTCTTTTACTTCTGTTGTTAACTTTTTTAGGTTGTCTGTATCGATTTTTACGATAGCAGGCATAGCATTACTGTTCATTGTATATGTATTTAAAATTTTGAATCGTTAGATTGAACATGTAAATTCAAATGGCTGGCACAGGGCCCGTAATCGTAAAGTAAACATTAAAAAATCAAGTGCTACAAGAGCAGGTGGGTGTTATTAGGGTTGTTGTTCAATTCTGGTGCAAAAGTACGGTTTTATATTGATATCCTAACAACTATTAGCAAAATGATTGTTAAAATCAAGTACTTAAATTGTATTTTTAGTGCATGAAAAGCATATACACAGGGCTATTAGCGCTACTTATTGGTTGTTCTACCCCTACCAAAAACTTCCCGCCTGCAGGTTCTTCTATAGAGGCTGGTCGCAACTATATAGAAGCCTGTTTACAAGGTGATTTTGAAAAAGCAACAGCCTATGCTGCTCCTACCCAAACCATGAAGTTACAAACCTCTAACACCGAAAAAAACTACAGAAACTTAGATAAAGAAGGCAGGTCAAATTTTAGACAAGCGTCTATTGTAATTGAAGGAATAACCAATCAGGATAGTTTGCATACCCAAATGAATTATCAATATTCGTTAGACAAAAAGTCTCGCCAACTTGAAATAGAAAAAACAAACGGCAAATGGCTTGTTGTAGCCGTAAAGGAATAAATGAATAGGTATGGAATTAAAAAACATGATTTGGGTTGGACTAGGTGGCATGTTGGGTGCAGTATCTAGGTATCTTTTTGGATTATTTATTAAATCGGACACGTTTCCATATGCCACTGGTGTGGTTAATATTGCCGGTGCCCTAGTTATGGGTTTGATAATGGGACTTGCTATTAAGGGCCAGATAAGCCCCTCGCTTCGCTTATTTTTAGCCACGGGTATTTGCGGTGGCTTTACCACATTTTCGGCGTTTGCTTGGGAAAACCTAGAACTATTGCAGCAGCAACGTTATGGCAGTTTTTTGGCGTATACCCTTGGCACATTAGCACTAGGCTTGGCTGCAACAGCCATTGGATATTTGTTGGCTAAATGAAATACGGACCTTATCTTTGCAAAAATTAATTACATGGAAGCAAATAAATCAACTACCAAATACTGGGCTATCTGTTTTTTCTGGTTAGCCGTAATGATTACTTTACTCGTTGTATACCGTGAATTCTTTTGGTTAGCGTTACCTGGTACCGTTACCTATTTTGCAAAAGCAATGGACTTAATGTAAACCAACCTTACTATATTTAAAAGCAGCACTTGTGCTGCTTTTTTTATGCCATCGATTTAAAATTATAAAGTAATCCTGCGGATAGTACGAAGCTGATGCGTGCGCAGTCCCGTAGTACTGCTAACAATACCTGCCTGATCGATAGGATCGATTCTTACAACGGCAGAAGCATGAATAATTTGATGCGGCGATAATAAAATACCTACATGGGTAATTTTCCCTTGCTCATTATCAAAGAAAGCTAAATCGCCGGGCTTGGCTTCTGCTAAAAAACCAATGGCCTCTCCCATTTCTGCTTGCTGATATGCATCTCGAAGTAATTTGTAGTTAAATAGCTTAAAAACCATTTGTACAAAGCCACTGCAATCAATACCAAATACGGTTCTGCCGCCCCACAAATAAGCAGTGCCTAAAAACTGTTTTGCTACTATTTCGAGTGCCCCTGGAGTGAATGCATTGTTTGCTGGATCCAAACTGGCAGCTGTGTAAGTGAATTCAAAATTAGCATGCGCATAAGAAACAATGGGTGCCCCAAGCGGAAGTTGAATAGGCTGCCCATTAAACACTGCAGGATTAACCCATTTAGGTGCGTATCCATTTGTAACTATACTTGCACCTTCTGGTAAAATTTGTAATTGCAATTTCTGGCACCAACCTTCATAGCCATCCTGGTGCATTTGAATCTGATAAAAATCTTTGTTTTCACTAATGATGGTTGCCGTTTCACCAAATAAAATTTGAGAAACCATTTCTGCCCTATGTGAACCTTCTGCCCGTATCGGAGCAACTGGAACTATGCAAATCACTTCAGCCATAGATTAAAATTTAAAGTAAGTTATGCCCTTTGATTGAATCATTGACGACGCTCTAAAAAATACTGCTTGAGGGCCAATGCCTTTTTTTCTATGAGTACCCATGAAAGATATCCAAAAATAAAAGCACCAATAGTACTAGCAATAAATAACATGAGCGTTGAAGGCCTGAACCAATAAATAATAAACTGTTGCAATGGAAACGCATACAAGTAAATCCCATAAGAAGGATCTCCAATGCTAGCATGCACAAAGGTTGCAACCCTAGATGTTTGCTTGCCTAAATAAATCACTAAAAAAGGAAGTGTTACATAAACAACCGTGTGACCTACACCAAAATATATAGCGACAATAAGCGCTATCATTAAAACAGCGGCAACGGTATGTTTATAATTGATGGCATCAAAATCAAAGCAGCTTAACAAAGAACCCATTAAAAAATATATTCCCAAATCAAAAAGAGGTTCGAGTGGAATAAAAAAATGTGTTTGAATCGTCCAGTCATAAAAGGCCAAACGTACCATTAAAAAGATGCCTATAACAACAGCCAATGCAATTTTTAAAAATTTTTTATGGGAGCGAATAAAAAAGAACAATAAAATAAATAAGTAAAAGAAAAACTCATATTCAATGGTCCACAAAGATCCATTGATGGCCGAAGAAGGCAGTCCAGAAAATATCCCTTGGATAAAAAAATGAGGTTTAAATAAAATCAGGTTACCTAAAAAATAAGCATACACTTCTTTGTTACTAAAGAAGGGCGCCAGATTACTTGGATATATAAAATAAACGGCGGCAAGTGTTATAAGTAACACAACGGCCAATGCCGGAAAAATGCGGAGTACCCTTTTTACGAGGTATTCAAAAATAGAAGTACTCACCATCATACTTTTAAAAATCAAATACCCGCTAATAATAAAAAAACCTTTTACGCCAATAAATGAAAATAAAAAAGTGCTGTTGGTTGCTACAAACAATGGATCGGTGGCGCCATCACCATTTAAAACATAGGAATGGGATACAATCACAAACCAAGCAAATAAGATGCGCAATAAATCAAAGTTGTTTGCTTGACGTGCTGGAAGTTGAACCATTGCGCTTCTAGATTGTTTTGAACCACAAATATATCTTTAATACCCAAAATCTAACGATATTTACAATTCTATAAATCGTAAATCCATACCATGTCATTAAGCAGCAGTTTTGAAGAAATCATACAACGTAGACGTTCTAACCGAAAATTTGATGCCAATATAGAAGTTCCCGATGATGTCATTAAAAGAAGTTTAGAAAGAAGCATCCTCTCTCCTAACAGCAGCAACATGCAATTGTGGGAGTTTCAATGGATCAAAGACCCTGCATTAAAAGATTCCTTCACAGCGCTTTGCCTAGACCAAAATGCGGCTAGAACGGCCAAGCAATTGGTGGTATTTGTAACCAGAAAAGATTTGTGGAAACAAAGAGCTGCTTGGAACTACAATAAAATAAAAGAAGGCATTACAGGCGAACCCAACACCGCTCAAAAAAGAGGCCTCGATTATTATGGCAAACTCATGCCCCTTGCCTACCGCTCGGATATTTTTGGAATTTCTACACTCATTAGAACAGCACTTTGCTTTTTTATGGGACTTCGAAAACCTTTTATGCGTTTTGGAGGAGATGCAGACCAAAGAGTTACCGTGCACAAATCTTGTGCGTTAGCCGCCCAAACATTTATGCTATCAATTGCCGCCGAAGGTTTTGAATCCTGCCCAATGGAAGGCTTTGATGCCGTTCGGGTGAAGCGTGCATTGGGGTTACCAAGCGGCGCAGAAATCAATATGATTATTGCCGTAGGTAAAGGTACGGAAGCAGGCGTTTGGGGGCCAAGGTTTAGGGTTCCATATGAAGAGGTGGTTGTAGTTAAATAAAACAATTTAGAATCAATAAACGTTATTGTATTAGTTACTAATTTTATAAAAAACATCTTATGCATAAGATTTTAACCGGCGCCTTACTATTGATTGCAACATTTGCAACAGCTCAAGTTGACACCACAGATAATTTCGATTATAGCAAGTTTGGAGAAGCTGATGGGGTTAAACGCTATTGTACGCCAAAAGTATTAAATCAAACGCCACAAAAAATTATTAGCATTGGATTTGACCAATATGGCTCTTTTCATATGCCAGGTGTACCACTAGGAGGAATGCTTCCTGCTATGCAAGATTTTCATGTAAATCAGATGTCAGCAATTAAGGCGCAAGTAAATATTCCTGTTATTTCAAACAACAAAATTATCTGGCAATTGGGTGCCAATTATTGGGGTAGCAAATTTGACATTGAAAAGCCAGGAACCAACCAATTTGCTTCAACACTCAATAACCATAATCTAACAAGTGCAGGAATCAATACCAATATTTTTAAACCACTTAACGAAAAAAATTTTATAATCATTCAAGCAAGTGCAGATGTTAATGGAGTGTTTCATAATATGAGCGCCATTAATAAAGATGCCCTTACATTAAGTGGAACATTTATTTACGGCTGGAAAAAATCAGAGAAAAATATGATTGGTACGGGTATCGCCCGCACCTACCGCGCAGGTCAACTTATTCATGTACCTGTTTTATTTTGGAATAAAACCTTTAACGACAAATGGGGCATGGAACTCTTATTACCTGCCAGAGGATTTATGCGTTACAATTTTTCTACGTTTAACATGTTACAAGCCGGGTTTGAATTAGAAGGAAACCAGTTTTGGATGCCGCTTTCAAATAGTCAAAACGGATCGGTATTTATTCAAAGAGGCGAGTTTAAGCCGAAGGTAATGTGGGATAAAAAACTAAGCGGCTTTGTATGGTTCCACGCTGAGGCTGGTATGCGTTACAACTACCGATTTGAAGTAATGAATGTGAAAAATGGGAAAAAAGAAGCCCAACGCTACTTTGAAAGCAGGTTGGGCAATCCTTTGTATTTTAATATTGGATTTAACTTTGTATCACCTTAATACTTGTTTAGTCCAAGTATCTGTTCTACCAATAATTGCAACACCAATATAACCTCTTACCTCAAGTGAGTTAGCGATTTGCAATTTCATGGTACAAGAATAGGTGTTGCCATTTTTAGGATCATAAATATTACCGCCATCCCAAACATTTTCACCTTTGTAATTAAAGCCCCAAATATTCACAAGGCCTAAAATGGCACGTGTTTTAGAAGCTTCATCCGGATGATTTTTATCAATTTTGGGCTTCCCTGTTTCTGGATCGTTGGGCTCTTTTAACCAAACAATTTTGCCTTGGTATTTGTCGCCATTTTTGTAAATGCGTACCATTGCAGTTCCTTCACCTGTTTTCCAAACACCTACTATACCGTCCGGATTGTCTGCCTTTAAATTAAAAGCAGAAGCGCCTGCTATAATGAGCAAGCATCCTACAAAAAGCAAGGTCATTTTTTTGTAATTGGCTTTTAGAGCAGCCATTTTGGTTTGTATCTTTTTCATATGCGTAATTTGTAATTAGATATCAAATATAATTGAAAAAACAAAAAGAGCGACCTGCAATTAAACAAGTCGCTCTTAATAAAACCTCTATGAGATTTTGTGGAGTCGAGGGGAGTCGAACCCCTGTCCAAACATCGTAACCATTAGCTTTCTACATGCTTATTTCGGTATTCATTGTAGACGAAAGGCCGGGAACGAACAAACCAACCTATCGCTTAGCTGGATCGTCTTAAGCAATAGTCACAGCCTTCTATTGCAGCATCTTATTTTGTTTTGAGTCGGCGGCGGCACATGGAAATAAGCGAACCTGTGCGGCGGCCCAAATGGTTACTTAATCACTGATTAAGCAGCCATGGCATACTGAGTATTGCCATTTGAAGTTTGAGTATTCAGATTGAAGTGCTAATTACACAACGCACTGCATGCTTACACCAACAATAACCTATGCTGTCAAAACCAGTACGACCCCATAGCCTGCGGTTAGCAAAAAGCCAACAGCAAAGGTAACACTATTTAAACACTTATTTAAATAATCTCCAAAAGTCTAAACCTAGCGCGTATACCATTAAACTTAATAATAGTACCATGCCCACCATTTGTGCGTATTCCATAAACTTATCGGAAGGCTTACGCTTCGTGATCATTTCATATAGCGTAAAGAGTGCATGTCCGCCATCAAGCGCCGGAATAGGTAAAATATTCATGAAAGCTAATATGATAGAAAATATACCTGTTAATGTCCAAAAACGTTCCCAATCCCAAGTGCCAGGGAAAGTATTTCCAATACTAATAACGCTACCAAGCGAATCGCTTGCGGCTACCTTGCCCGTAAAAATTTGTTTGATACCCGTTACATAACGATCTAGTGTTTCCCAAGTTTTTGTAAACCCTACTGGGATAGATTCAAAAAAGCCATAAGTTTTAGTGTTGGTGCCAAATAAAACGAGTGGGTTTTTACCAAAAAATCCAAGCTTCCCTTTTTCATTTACTTTAACGCGCACATCCACTGTATCAGTTCCACGAAGCACAG
>JBEGUD010000173.1:0-4068 GCA_041179065.1 Bacteroidota bacterium
AATTAACATACCTGCCTAAAATTGGTATGCAAATTAATAAGGCAAAAGACATGTTTAAAGCGGCCTTTAAAAAACATAATTATGAGGGCGAATATTTTTATTGTTATTGTACCAAAAGTTCACACTTTTCATTTGTAGTAGAAGAGGCACTTAAGCACAATATTCATTTAGAAACATCTTACGCTTACGACATCGAAATTATCAATAGGCTATATCAACGTAGAAAAATTAATAAAGACACGTTCATTATTTGTAATGGCTATAAACAAAAGTCTTACACTTCACGTATTACCAAGCTTATCAATACTGGATTTAAAAATGTAATTCCAATTCTTGATAACAAAGAGGAACTGATGGCCTACAAACGTGGTGCCAAACAACCTTTTAAAGTGGGTATTCGTGTAGCCGCAGAGGAAGAACCAAACTTTCCTTTTTATACTTCAAGACTTGGTATTAGAGCTAAAGATATTTTAGAATTTTATGTAGATGAGATTGAAGGATTTGAAGATAAGTTTCATTTAAAAATGCTTCATATATTTTTAAATAAAGGGATCAAGGATGATATTTATTATTGGTCAGAACTAAATAAAATCATTAACCTTTATTGCCAATTAAAAAAGATTTGTCCTGAGTTAGACTCCATTAATATTGGTGGCGGATTTCCTATTAAGCACTCCCTTGGATTTGAATATGACTATCAGTTCATGATCAATGAAATTGTGAGTAATATTAAAAAGGCTTGTAAGAAAGCCAAAGTGCCCATGCCAAACATCTATACCGAGTTTGGTAGCTACACCGTTGGTGAAAGTATGGCACATATTTATAGCGTTTTAGCTGAAAAAAATCAGAACGATAGAGAGTGCTGGTATATGATTGATTCTTCTTTCATTACAACACTTCCAGATACCTGGGGTATTGGCGAAAAGTTTTTGATGCTCCCCATTAATAAATGGGACAATGAATACCACCGTGTGGTATTAGGTGGGATCACTTGTGATAGCCATGACTATTACGACTCCGAAGAACATATCAACGAAGTGTTTTTACCCAAACTAAAAACCCAAGATCCTAAAGACCAAGAATCCAATAAAGAACCACTCTATGTTGGCTTCTTCCATACAGGTGCTTATCAGGATCAAATTAGTGGTTACGGAGGTATTAAACACTGCCTTATTCCTTCTCCTAAACACGTTATTGTAGAAAGAGATAGAAACGGCAAGCTCGTTGAATGGGTATATGCTAAAGAGCAAACCGCTCAATCAATGCTTAAGATTTTGGGCTACCTGCGTTAAACGCCTCAAAAACGGTGCGAATAGTAGGGTAGGTTTCAAGTAAGTATTGAGGTAGTTCATTTACAGGAACCCACTCGATTTTTTCAATATCTTCTTCGGTTTGAGGAACCAGTGTTTCATTTGCTAAAGACTGCATCGCATACCAGTGCGTATGTTTCTCCACCTCTTTATTAAGCCATTTATCATAGTAAGTATGGGTTGTGGTGCATATTAATGGCCCAAGTTGAATGGATTTAAGTCCGGTTTCTTCCTGCACTTCCCGTACCGCACATTCTGGGATCAATTCACCAGGATCCAGCTTTCCTTTGGGTAAATCCCAAAAACCGCGCCTGTATATGAGTAGTATTTCATCTTTACTATTTCGAACAAGTCCGCCCGCTGCTATTATAATTGGAAGTTCCATTGTGTATCAAATGTCTACTATTTTTTGAATTGTAAGTACAATTTATTCTAAATAGCCCCTAATTTTGAACTATGACAAACGAAATAGCCGTTGCAGAAAAATTGCTACAAGTAGCAGCCGTTAAATTAAGTCCAAGCGATCCATTTACTTGGGCAAGTGGTTGGAAAAGTCCTATTTATTGCGACAATAGAAAAGTGCTTTCTTTCCCTTATGTGAGAGACTTTATTAAAAGTGAAATGTGTAATGTCATTTTTGAAAAATTTGGTGAAGCAGAAACATTAGCAGGGGTTGCAACAGCAGGTATTCCATGGGGTGCCATGGCTGCCGATCAATTAAAACTTCCATACATATATGTGAGACCAAAACCAAAAGAACACGGCTTAGGCAATCAAATAGAAGGTGCTTTTACACCAGGTCAAAAAGTACTTGTCATAGAAGATTTAATTTCTACCGGAAAAAGTTCGCTGCAGGTTGTGGACGTTTTAAGAGCCGCAGGCGCAGAAGTAGTAGGTATGGTAGCTATTTTTACCTATGACTTTGCACAGGCTTCAGAAGCATTTGCAGCAGCTAATGTTCCCTTTGTTTGCTTAACCAATTACCCATCTCTTATTTCACTTGCCGTAGAAAAAGGATACGTTACCAAAGAGCAAGAAAGTATTTTATTAGAATGGCGCAACAGTCCATCCACTTGGACAGGAAAATAATACTATGAAAAAATTTATCGTTTTTGCATCACTTATAGTGAGTTGTAACCTCGTAACTGCACAATCTGCAAAATCAGAATGGGTTATTTTAAAGTCCAACAATTTAAAATGTTGGGAGTGTAAAGATGTATTGGATAAATACTTAACCAAGGAAAAAGAAAATACGGATGGTGGTATTGTTCAGTGGAAAATTAATTTATTACAAGGGGAGGTGCGCATTCAGTTTTTACCCGATCGAACCAGTTCCGACGAAGTAAGGGTAGCAGTTAACAACGCAGGTTTTGATACTGACATTGATAAAGCATTAGACGAAGCGTATAAAAAATTACCGCCAAGCTGTAAAAGGGCTGCAGAGGGCGGTGGGCCTCAATTACGCAAGCCTTGCCACATCAAACCTTATTTATAAACTAATGGTTTGTCTTGTTTCATAAGTGAATGGAACGTCAAAGAAAATTGATCCTTTTCCAATTTTAGTTTTCCCTTTTACTTTTATTAGTACCTCTTTATTCATAAGAAGTGAAAACGCATTTTTAAATACGCCCCCCATAGCCACGCGCATACGTGAGGGGAGTTCAAAGTTTTGTTTTTTAGGAATGTGCATGAGCGTATCTAATGCATATTTACCCAGATACCGGTTGTCGATGTAAACATCACAGTCCACCTTTTTTAAATCTACTTTAAAATTATTAGGATTGTAATACACAAGATTTAAGGATAGGTCGAGGTATTCAAAACCTACATTATTAACCTTCACATTATTGAGCCCTTTGTATTCAAAACCTTGCGGTGTTTTACAACTCAATAAAACAACAATGAGTAAACAATAAAATAGATAAATTCGTTTCAATTGAATTATTTTGCACAAAGATAAATGCATACCCGAAGCGAACTAATAATTCGTGTTAAAATTAATTGATGCCACCATTAAGAATTGAATCTCAATATTTTGGATCGATCCAGTATATCAAACAAATTGCTTTGGCAACTGACACTGTAATTGATATATATGAACCTTTCAAAAAAATGAGTTACCGTAATAGAACCACAATTATCAGTGCTCAAGGCCCACTTTTATTGACGGTACCGTTGAGGGCAGGTAGAGATCAAAAAACACCAATGAACGAGGTTAAAATTTGCTATCAGCAAAACTGGCCGATTAAGCATATCAAAGCATTGACTTCTTGCTATAAAAGATCACCCTTTTTCGAATATTATGAAGAAGGAGTGAGCCAACTATTAAAAACAGAGCATGCTAATTTAATTGACCTAAATATGAGTATAATTGGTTGGTTGGAAAAAGTGCTTAAAACCAATTTTAACATTTCAAAATCAACAGCAGTTATTCCTTTTTTAGACCCGCAATTTATTGATGTTAGAGATAGTTCTAATAGCCCTAATGCAGCTTTAGATATTGCAAATCAAGTATATCCACAGGTATTTTCTGACAAAATTGATTTTACCCCAAATTGCAGCATTTTAGACCTTTTATTTTGCATGGGGCCATCCGCAAATATTTATTTGAAAGACAATCATTTATAGTGATTTTGCATCTTAATATTTAGTAAATTTAATTCCAAAAATTAAACGCTACTAGTAATTAAGTGTCAAAGCGCAGCAATATGATGTGTCGTAAATACAAGTTATTTTTTATTTTTATATGTATACTAGT
>JBEGUD010000174.1:0-3568 GCA_041179065.1 Bacteroidota bacterium
ATAATTGAATTTAAAGTATTATTACCAGAAATCTTTTTAAAATAAAAATTTACTGCCTCTGAAGCTGCTTGAATAGCGAAATTTTTAACATCGAATTTACCCTCAACAGCATCATTAATTATTTTTCCAGCAGCTCCAATACCTGACATCGTGCTTCCAACTGTTGCCAATCCTGCTGCTAGTGGTTCTGCTCCGCTCAAGGCTGCTACACCTGCACTTTTAATCATCGCATCACCTCCTTTTTGTAATCCTTCTGGTCCAAAATCTCCAATAGCGTCTATTACCCCTTTATTTTCGCCAATATAAGTTCCTCCTTTTGTAGTGTAACTCGTATCATCTACATTCATTGTTTCTCCTCCATTTACTGAATATGTTCCATCTTTTTGAAAATTAACTACTTCGCCAGTCTTTTCAGATTTTCCTATGCCTGCTTCAAAAACTTGTTTTACATTCGTATATCCTTTTGCCGCTGCTTCAGCTACTGTTTTCACACTAGAGTCATAAATAATTTGTTGCTTTCCATTTTTACCAGTATAATTAATCCAATCATCTGCTTGCATTCCATCTGGGTCAATAAAGTAAACAGGATTGTTCAATGCATACACATAAGGACTAAATCTTCTGCTTGTTTCTGATTTAGGGTCTATATTCATCCACCGCCCAATTGCTGGGTCATAATTCCTTGCTCCATAGTCGTACATGTTAAGCCCCAACTCGTCTTGCAACTCTTTTCCGTTGTACTTATACTTATATTCTGGTTGGAAATTATCTACATTATAACTATTGTGCTTCAACCCAAACGGATAGTAGTTGTTTTCTTCTAAAATAATAAGAACGTTGGTGCTAGGGTTTTTGGTATAACTCAATCGAGTATTCCCTAAATGGTCGGTGTAATTGTACACATACGAAAACACATTAGCTGTATTTTTCACATAGCCTTCCACCGTTGGGAAAAACTGCAATACCGTGTTCTGGTATTGGTAACCACCTAAATAATCCGTTGTCACAACACTGGCTGGTGTTGTGGTAGTAACCACTTTCTGCACCTTTTGCCCACTAGCGTTGTAAAAGTACACAATATTTCCTGTTGGGAAAATTATTTTAGTCGGTAGGTTCAGGTGGTTATACACAATGCTAGTGATGTTCTTGTTTTTGTCTACGGTCATATTGCCATTAGCATCATACGCATAGTCGTTTCCTGTAGTATTACCATCAATAAATCCTTGACTACTATTTCCATTAACTCCCTCTGTTACTTTAGCCAATTGGTTAGAAGTAGGAGATGTATACTCATACTTTAATTCGTCTATTAAAAATTTTATAGATTGAGTATCACTATTACCCATACGCATTAAACTCAATATATTGCCATTTTTATCATAGGTCAAGTTTTCATCATAATTATTTAATATTCCACCTGTTTTTTGATAGGTAGCGTCTTTCAATCGGTTCAGACTATCGTATTTGTAACCATAACCACGGTACACTAAATTCCCATCTGCGCCAGTCTGCCAAAAAGTTTCCGCAATATTCCCATTGTACAAGGGGCTAGCCGCACTGGTGCTGCCATCTACGGTGTTGTAATTGATTGTAAACCCAAACAAATCTTTAGGATCTGTCCCTTTTTGCAATGCTTTAATCTCATTAATCTGGGTAAGCCAGCCTCTAATATTATAACTATAATCCACTTTTTGTAGCGGCATATCACTGGTATTCCCTACTTTTTTGCTCGTCAGTTTACCCAATTCATCATAGGTATTCTCTGCCAAGAGCTGTACCACTCCACCATTAATTTGATGGGTATGTTGTATCAATCGATCTTGCGGTGAGTAGGTAAAAGTGTCTTTAACTGTTAATTCAACATTATTGGCAGTACGCTTGTGTTTTTGTATCGTGTACTGTAACTGTCCGGAGAAAGCATCGAGTTTACTATCGGTATAGGTATACCCTCCTAAATAATTGGTGGTGTAGCTACGTATTGGTCGGTATTTGTAATCGTACAAGACATAATTGGTTTCTGCTTTAACCTCAGCGGTAGTAGTTGGCACACGCATCCAAGAACCTGTCACCAGTCTTTTTACCATTGTCGCTACCGTTTGTCCTTCTACGCTTGTGGCAACACTTACTGTGGGTATCGCGTAATTGTCATAATAATTCACCGTGAGGAGTTTGAAACTTGTGGGTGCTACTACATTGCTGTAATTCACTGCAATCCCATCAATGCTGCCTGAGGTTTGTTTAGTCTCATTGATAGTGGTAGCGTTAGTTTGAGCTTGCTGCATCGTGCCTCGGGTACTATTATTCGCAGGACTATTCAACCAACCCGTATACACCACTCTATTAAACGCATCATATTTGGTGATCAACCAGCCGGCGCCGGTTACATCACGAAATGGCGAGAACGCTGGCCCTGTCGCCACTACTCTATCGAGTTTGTCATACACCATAAATTCCCACTGCTTACCCGGTAGTTTTTTGGCCACCAGTCGGTTGCGGTAATCGTATTGGTACTGGTAACACAATTCGTCCAATACGTTTGAACCGGTATCGCCTTCGGCTTTGGGTGGCAATACATAGGTCAAATTACCATACACATCGTATACATAGTAGGTATCATGAGCCACGCTGCTGTCATAATTACGTTTCAGCACCACACGCCCTTCTTTGTCTTTAAATGGTTTTGTTTTTTTAGCAGCACACATCCCATCTTCTCAACACGTACTGTCCCGCTATTCGCTATATCCCCTAGCGGGGGATGCCGCTGCTATCGGGGCTAGAATACCCGTTTATTTTTTAGTACAAAAAAAGCAACCGAAGTAATTATCAAGCAATTATTACTTACCACGCGAAAGGATTCGCGCGGGAGCGGGGGCTAGAATACCTATTTATTTTTCAGTACAAAAAAGCAACCGAAGTTGCTCATTTTAAATTAGATTTTCATCACTAATTTTGATAGATTACTTCGCTAGATACTCACATACCACACGAAAGGATTCGTGCGGGAGCGGGGGGGCGTAATACTTTGTTCTCGTCAAACATGATTTCACTATCAAAGTACCTTGCGTGGTCAATTGGAAATAATCGTTTACCACTTGGGATTTTAGTTTCGTTCCATAGCTCTTCGTTCTTTTTGTAAAATCTATAGATTGTACTTTTACTTGCTTTGGTACTTATTATAAATTTTTTTAGATTTTCATACTTCATTTTTTAATTGGTTAATATATTGTTATTGTTCAGATACAGGATGCCCATACAAGGGACTTACTCATGCAGCATTTACAATAAATACTAACGAATTTCTAAAAGTGTAGCTTTTTGGGACTTTTTTTTGAAAAATATTTTTTTTAGGTAGAAAATTTAGTGTTTCAAAGTGACACATTGGGTAGCGAACTCAGAATCATGGTGGCTATTTGTTTATACCATCATAGGGATGAGGGGCTAATAGGGCTATATTTGTACATGTCGGGGGTAACTACAAAATAGCATTATCGTGGATTTTGATACTAAAAAAGCCCAAACAAGTAAGGCGGGGGGTGCCGCTGTTCCTGTCGGGGCTATTTGAGACATA
>JBEGUD010000175.1:0-7328 GCA_041179065.1 Bacteroidota bacterium
TATAATTGCAGCGAGTATAAACGAACTACTAAATAATTGCTTAGGATTTGTAAATAATAAGTATGCTCCAAATCCCGCCCATAAAAACAAACCGTGCACTTTAGAAAGTGTTGCAAATCCAATCAAAAGCCCCAGTAAAATCCAGTGCCCTATTTGCTTTTCTTTATTTGTAAATAGTAATAGCGACATCACATACAAAGACGCTGTCCAAAACAAAAGTTGCGCACTATCCGGTAAAATAAAAAAGCCAGCAATAAAACCTGTGTACACACCTGCCTGATAGAGTATAGCGGCATAGAATCCTGCTCTTTCATTTGCTAAAACTGCAGTTGTTTTAAAAATAAAATAGCAAGCCATACTTGCACTTATAATAGCACCCAATCGCATACTGGGTTCAGATACCCAGTGCATATTCAAAGTAGATGCACGAATTAATAAACCTACAAGTGGTGGATGGTCAAAATGATTAAAATCTAGTTGCAGTGCATACGTCCAGTAATAGACTTCGTCATTGCCCAGTTCCAAAAAAGGAGCAGCGATCATTTTCATGCATGCAGCAAACAAAATGAGCCCGAATACTTTTTGGGAATAGGTCTTAAGCATATGTATAAAAAATTAAGAACCTTTTTTAACAAACCACTCTACCGCTAATTGATAGCCTTGTAATCCAAGTCCAACAATGGAGCCGGTTGCCTTTGCAGATACGTGCGAAATTTTTCGAAAATCTTCTCTTGCATGTACATTACTAATATGTACTTCTATAACCGGTGTTGTAATGGCTGCTACGGTATCTCCTATCGCAACAGAGGTATGGGTATAACCACCTGGATTAAAAATAATACCAGTAGCCGTAAAACCAACACGCTGTAATTCGTTAATGAGTTCGCCTTCTACATTGGATTGAAAATATTCAAAGTCAATGTTTGGATACTGCGCCACAAGTGCGTTGTAACAATCATCAAAACTTGCAGTGCCATACACTTCAGGTTCTCTTTTTCCCAATAAATTTAAATTGGGCCCGTTGATGATTGCTATTTTCATAACTAGGCCTTTGCTTTAATTAAATCAATAAAGTTATCAAACAAATAACGGCTGTCATGCGGGCCTGGCGTGCTTTCTGGGTGGTATTGCACACTAAATGCAGGCTTGTTTTTTAAACGAATACCCTCAATAGAATTGTCGTTTAAGTTCACGTGCGTAACTTCTACATTAGGATGATTTTTTACGGCTTCAGGATCTACACCAAAACCATGGTTTTGCGTAGTAATTTCACACTGACCCGTAATAATATTTTTTACTGGATGATTGAGTCCTCTATGTCCGTGGTGCATTTTAAATGTTGGTATATCATTTGCAAGCGCGAGCAACTGATGTCCTAAACAAATACCAAATACTGGTTTTTGTTCTTCTAAAACTTCTTTAACTGTGGCAATTGCGTAATCCATAGAAGCAGGATCGCCAGGACCGTTAGAAATAAAATATCCAGAAGGATTAAATTCTTTTAAACGACTTAACGGTGTTTTTGCAGGATGCACTCTAACATGCGCACCTCTATCCACCAAGCATTGTAAAATATGTTTTTTAACACCAAAATCTAAAACAGCAACTTTAATAGCCGCACCCGGATCACCCAATTCATATTCAGATGGAGTACTAACCGTGCTAGCCAATTCCAATCCATCCATGCTAGGCACTGCTGCTAATTTCTTTTTTAATGATTCAATATCTAAATCATCAGAAGAAATAATACAGTTCATAGCACCTTTTTCCCTGATATGCGCCACAAGTGCTCGGGTATCTAAATTATCAATGGCCACTAAATTATTATTAACCAAATACGTATTTAAATCCCCGTTGGCAAGAAGTCTACTAAACTGCTCCTCCAAATTACGCGCAATAAGGCCTCTAATTTTTACAGTACTACTTTCTACGTCGGTATCTTTTACGCCATAGTTACCTATGTGCACATTATTCATGATAAGAACCTGACCCGTGTAACTTGGATCAGTAAATACCTCTTGGTAGCCTGTCATACCGGTATTAAAGCAAATTTCTCCGGTAGTGGTGCCTATTTTACCAAAAGCATAACCATGAAATACGTGACCGTCTGCGAGAATTAAGATTGCGGGCTTTTTGGCTTGAAGCGTCATTGGAATGCTAGTTTTCGATTTATTTGATGGTACAAAAAAAGTTCAATTCTCTTGTATCTCCTTATTTTTTTTTACACATAAAAAAAGGCAAGACGAACGCCTTGCCTTTTTTATAATATTACCGTTTCAAATTATTCAGCTGCTTTATCAGTTGAAGAATCTGCGGTTGGTTCTGCTGGAGTTTCAGCTACCACTTCTGCTTCAGCAACATCCGCTTTTTTGGTTGTTGCACGGCTACGACGTGTTTTTTTAGCTGGTTCAGCTGCTGCATTCACTGAATTACCATAGATTTCATTGAAATCTACAAGTTCAATCATTGCTTTTTCCGCGTTATCCCCCGGACGAATGCCCAACTTAAGGATACGTGTATAACCACCCGGACGACCTGCTACTTTAGGACCCACTACTGTAAATAATTCTTTTACAGCTGCTTTGTCTTGTAAGTAACCAAAAACAACTCTATGCTGGTGCATGATTGTTTCTTTGGTGTCGCTCTTTTTAGTTTTAGTAATTAACGGCTCTACGTATGTTCTTAAAGCTTTAGCTTTTGCTAAAGTAGTAACAATACGCTTGTGCGTAATTAACTGGTTAGCCAAGTTGGCTAACAATGCTTCCCTATGTGCTTTTTTACGGCCTAGGTTGTTGATTTTGTCTCCGTGACGCATGACATTTGATTTTAATCCTTACACCGTGTCAGGAATTGTAAGGCGTGAATAATGGGCTAAGCCCTTGTATTAATTATCTAAGTTATCTAAACCTAATTTACCTAAATCCATACCAAAGCTTAGGCCTCTTTCAGTTAATACTTGCTCAATTTCAGACAATGACTTTTGGCCAAAGTTTCTGAATTTCATAAGGTCTTCTTGCTCATATTGAACAAGTTCGCTTAAGCTATTGATTTTAGCTGCTTTTAAACAGTTAAATGCACGTACAGAAAGATCTAAATCTTCAAGTGGCGTTTTAAGCACTTTACGTAATTGTAATACATGCTCGTCTACTACATCTTCTTTCTTATCTTCTTTATTATCAAAAGTGATGTTTTCATCAGTAATGATCATAAGGTGTTGGATAAGAATGCGTGAAGCTTGCTTTACAGCATCTTCTGGATGAATCGTACCATCGGTAGCTACGTCTAAAATTAATTTTTCGTAGTCAGTTCTTTGTTCTACACGGTAGTTTTCAATAGCGTATTTAACGTTCTTGATGGGTGTGTGAATAGAATCGATTGCGATGTATCCAAAAGGAGCATCTTTAATTTTATTTTCTTCTGCAGGGATATAACCACGACCTTTTGAAATCGTTAATTCAATATCCATTTTAGAAGTTGTATCCATGGTGCAAATGCTCAATTCAGGATTCATTACCTGAAAATGTTGAGATAATTCACCAATCATACCTGCATTAAATTCGGTACGACCTTTGATAGATAAATTGATTTTTTCTGTTGCAACTTCGTGGTCAACATTTTTCTTGAAACGTACTTGCTTCAAGTTTAATA
Organism: Bacteroidota bacterium; assembly: GCA_041179065.1. Taxonomy (GTDB): domain Bacteria; phylum Bacteroidota; class Bacteroidia; order Chitinophagales; family Chitinophagaceae; genus Sediminibacterium. Next base: position 3,649 of record JBEGUD010000175.1, read on the forward strand.
TGATTTCAGTTACATCTTCTGTAATACCTTTAATTGTAGCAAACTCGTGGTCTACACCTTCGATTTTGATACCTACAATTGCATATCCTTCCAGTGAGCTAAGTAATACTCTGCGTAAGGCATTACCGATTGTTAAACCAAAGCCTGGTTCTAATGGACGGAATTCAAATTGTCCGTCAAACTCTGTTGCTTTTTGTAGAACAATTTTGTCTGGTTTTTGAAAGCTTAATATGGCCATATTAAAACTTGTTTTTTATTAGTTTGTCCGGGTCAATATTGAAACCGGAAATTGGATTTTAGTACGTATTATTTAGAGTACAATTCTACGATTAGTTGCTCCTTAATGTTTTCAGGTACATTTTCTCTTTCTGGCATAGTGATGAATGTTCCTTTCTTTTCATTTTCGTTCCAATCTAACCAACCGAACTTAGGGTTTTTACCGCGGCTCTTGCTAGTTAATGAAGAATTATGAGCACTCTTAGGACGATAACCAATAACATCACCTGGCTTACATGTGTAAGAAGGAACGTTCATGATTTCGCCGTTTACAGTTACGTGCTTGTGGTTCACCAACTGACGTGCTTCTGGACGACTAGCTGTTAAACCCATACGGAAAACTGTGTTATCTAAACGAGCTTCTAATAATTTGATCAAGTTTTCACCAGTTACACCTTTTAAGCGTGCTGCTTCTTCAAATGTTTTACGGAATTGACGCTCTAATACACCATAGGTATATTTTGCTTTTTGCTTTTCACGTAATTGAAGTGCATACTCACCTAAGCTCTTACGCTTACGTGCTGCGCCGTGTTGACCTGGAGGGTTGCTGTTCTTACCCAACCATTTGCCATTTCCTAAGATTGGCTCTCCAAAGATTCTGGAGATTTTTGTTTTTGGACCTGTATAACGTGCCATTTTTTTAACGCAATTTTTATAGGTTGCGGACCTTTTTTTGTGATTTTTTAATGACGATGTATCATTATTAAAAATCTAAAATGAATGATACACCCTGTATAATAAAATAATTAAACTCTTCTTTGTTTTGGAGGACGACAACCGTTGTGTGGCATTGGAGTTACGTCTTTGATAGAAGTTACTTCGATACCTGATTGTGCGATAGAACGGATAGCACCTTCACGGCCAGAACCCGGTCCTTTAACAAATACATCTACACGCTTTAAACCTGCGTCAGAAGCTACTTTAGCAGCATCGGCAGCAGCCATTTGAGCGGCATATGGTGTATTCTTTTTTGAACCTCTGAAGCCCATTTTACCAGCACTGCTCCAGCTAATTACTTGACCCGTTTTGTTGGTAAAAGAAATGATGATGTTGTTGAATGTTGCAGAGATGCGTACTTCACCAGCAGCGTCTACTTTTACAACTCTTTTTTTGGCAGCAGCTTTTGCACTGTTCTGCGCTTTTTGTGGTTTAGCCATTTTTGTGTTTTGAGGTAGTCTTTAAAAAATAAACCCGGGTGTTACCTGGGCACCAGAAACTTCTCCTGCTACTTTTTTGCTAGGCAATTAAGCAGCGATCCGACAGCTTTTGGGTTTGTATATTAAAAATGGTAAAAGCGGTTGAATAACCGCTCTTACCAAATTAATTATTTTTTAGGTGCCTTTTTCTTACCGGCAACTGTCTTACGTTTACCCTTTCTAGTACGACTGTTTGTTTTGGTACGTTGACCACGAACAGGTAAACCTTTTCTGTGACGAAGACCACGGTAACAAGCGATATCTAATAAACGCTTAATACTCATAGAAACTTCACTACGTAAAGCACCTTCTACTTTAAATTCACTGTTGATGATGTTACGAATTGCAGTTTGTTCTTCATCATTCCAAGTATTTACTTTTTTATTAAAGTCAATACCTGCTTTGGTTAAGATATACTGTGCAGTTGAACGACCAATACCAAAAATATAGGTCAGACCAATTTCGCCTCTTTTGTTTTTTGGTAAGTCAATACCGGCAATACGAGCCATATGCTTTTTTTAAATTTTATTTTACTGTTTGTAGTTACTGATTGAAAAAAACAATTGGGTGCAAATGCGCACCACCACTGGTTTTATCCTTGACGTTGCTTAAAGCGAGGATTCTTTTTGTTGATTACAAAAAGTTTACCCTTGCGCTTAACAATCTTGCAATCTGCACTACGCTTTTTGATTGAAGCTCTAACTTTCATCTCTTTAGTTTTAGTCTGGTTGTTATTCGGTTTATCCTACCCGGTTATTTGTACCTAAAAATAATCCGACCCCTACTTAAATCGTATGGACTCATTTCAACGCCGACCTTATCGCCAGGTAAAATTCTGATGTAGTGCATCCTCATTTTTCCTGAGATGGTAGCCAATATTTCGTGGCCATTTTCTAGCTTAACCCTGAACATAGCATTGCTCAGTGCTTCTAGAATAACTCCATCTTGTTTAATCAACGGTTGTTTAGACATACAATTTTTGGGGCTGCAAAGATATTAGAATGCAACCGAAATACGAAGAAAACGGGGAAAAATTTACAGAATTTGTGAAAAATTACGTAACTCCTTGATTTTCAACGTTTATTTTGGTTATTTGAAAATGGTTGCTAGCTTGCTTGACAGTTCCTCTCCCCTAATATTCTTGGCAATGATCTTTCCAGAAGGGTCAACAAGGAAGTTTTGTGGAATTGCTTGAATACCATATTGTTTGGCAACTTGATTGTCCCAATACTTTAAATCAGACACCTGGGTCCAGGTTAAGTTGTCGTCATGAATCGCTTTTATCCATTTGTCTTTTGCACCCGGTTGGTCTAAACTAACACCTAACACCGTAAAGCCTTTGGCATTGTATGTCTGAAATGCTTTTACCACATTTGGGTTTTCTTGACGGCAAGGACCACACCAGCTCGCCCAAAAATCAATGAGTACATATTTGCCTTTGAAACTTGACAAAGAAACAGGCACATCCAATGTGTCGTTTTGGGTAAAATTCATGGCCATGGCACCTACTGCTGTTTTTTTAGCTGTTGCTATTTTTTCCGCAAAAGCTTTTCCACTTGGGGTGGCGCGGGCAGGCTCAGACAAAGCTTTGTAAATAGGCTCCACTACTTCTGGATTGATATCCCAACCAGCCATCTGACCTAGCGCATACATGGCAATAGGAGAATTATTGTTGGTTGCTAAATAACCTTTGTATACTTCTTTCATTTCGGCATCGAGTGCATCAAATGTGGCATCGAGGGTTTTCATTTTTGCAGCGTCTTTAGCCTGATATGCTGCGCTGTAATCTTTGTTAGCAGCTTGCATCTTATCATTTACTGGCTTTGTTTTTTCGGTTAAAGCAAGGTAAGCTTCATGGGCACTAGACCCCTTTACTTTTACATTACTAAAAGAATCTACCGAACTTACTTGAATAGCACCAGGTGCTACAAATACAGAAGCATAGTCACGAGGTTGAAACATTTTAATTGGCTTCCCTTCTGCGTCATTTTTATAACGCACAAAAATGGTCACCATTAAAGGTTCTGCGATTTTACCAGAGAAACTATATTTATCACCAACAGGGGCAACACTATCTCTTATAGTTACACCATCGGCTCTATAAGAATAGTATACCTTATTAATTGGTAAAGCAATATTTTGAAGTGTACCGTTAACGGTAAAATTTTGGGCTTCCTGTGCATTTGCGGCAAATGACGCAAGCACCAA
>JBEGUD010000176.1:0-6084 GCA_041179065.1 Bacteroidota bacterium
CACAAGTTTCCAAGGGTTTTAAAAGGTAAACAATTAGAGGCATTTGAAACATTCATACATAACATATAAACAATGGTAGCGCCGCTAATAAAAGGTTTAGTGCTGGGGTTGATATTGAGCATTTCGGTGGGGCCCATCATTTTTGCTATCATAAAACATAGCATCAACAGTGGTCGTAAGGCGGGATTAAGCTTTGTGGCAGGGGTATCTACTTCGGATATTTCGTTGGTATTATTTTGTAATTTTTTTACCGGATTATTTGCAACGGCCTTAGAACACAAAAATAAAATTGCGCTTGCGGGCAGTATATTTTTAATTGCTATGGGCATATATACTTTGTTTTTTAAAAAAGTAAGTATCACTGAAAATGCAAATGGCGCTCATGAAAAATTAACCTGGCAAAAATATGTTGGGCTCTATTTATCTGGTTTTTTTATGAACACATTAAACCCCGGTGTGTTTTTATTTTGGTTTGCATGGACCGCAGCGATTGTTGCAGACGCAGCAGCAGCAAGCAATCCAGCCAATTATAAGGCTATTGTTTTTATTACTTGCCTGGTTTTTGTGCTTGCTTCTGATATTGTTAAAGTTGTTTTGTCAGAAAAATTAAGACCCAAACTCAATACTAAAAACTTACATTTAATCAATCAAATTGCTGGTGTTATACTCATTGGATTTGGCGTGTTCCTTTTTTATGGAGCTTTAAAATAAAAACATGTTTGTATTTAAATACATGGTGGGCATATTTGCTGTTGTTTTATTTACAACCGGTTTTTCGTACGCACAGGTTGGTAATACGCTCGTATTAAAAGAAAAAGGGAGAACCATTCAGAGCTGGATAGAAAAAGATTGTATCACATTTAGATTTAGCAATACACAGTGGATAGAAGGGAAAATAAAAACCATATTAAAAGACTCTTTACTCATCAATATGTACCGCGCCGAACAGTCTCCTACTGTGTTTGGTGGCTTTAGGGTAGATACAACCTGGCTTGGTTTTTTAAAAATAAGTATCAACGAGATTTCGGGTATGCCACAGTCGCGGTACAAGTCTGGCATGTTTACAAACGGCGTTCTATTTAGGCTAGGGAGTGGCGCTTATATGTTTTTGAACATCGCCAACAGTATCATTAAAGGATATCCACTATTTGATGCAGCCAATACCAGCAAACTACTCGTTGCTGCTGGCTTTTATGGCATAGGAACCCTTCAAAAACAAAAGCACAAAGCCTATTTACCAATTGGTAAAAAGTATAGCATGGCTATTTATTAGTGTGCTAAAAGAGCGTCTATGGCAGTAACTGCTTTTTGATTGCGGGATTCAAAACTGCCACTAATTTCGACCCAAGGCGTTTGTTGATTGATTAAGATGTCTTTGTAAATCTGAAATAATTCTTGACGTGGTTTTTCGTCGGGGTATTCCCTCAGTTCATCTTTTACCCAGGGTATGTCTGGCTTACAAAGCAAATACAAATCAAAGTCTTGCTTATTTATTTCATCTAAAATAAAAGTAGGGCAAGTACCAAATACATATTCTGACCACACTTTCATCACGTACATATCCGTATCAATGATAAGTGGTTTTACAATACCCGTTTGATCAATTTGTGATTGTAGCGCCGCTATGTGTTTTTGCGCTGCATCTAATTGACCCTTTGCAATCGAAATTAAATCGTCAATAGTATAAGTAGTTCCGTTATCTAATAAATATTGCCTGGCAAATTCTGGACACCAAAGGGTATTATAATAATCCGCTAAATACCCGCAAAGCGTAGATTTACCAGTACTTTCGGGACCTATTACTACTATTTTTTTAAGGGCTAATTTAGTGTTCATACAACCTTTGCTTTTTTACGCCATTCGATAAGTCCTGCAATAGCAAGCATCAACAAAACAAAAAATTGAACGCTGGTAAACACATATCCTTTCACAAAATAAAGTGGAATCGAAAAAATATTAGTGGCAATCCAATAGTACCAACTTTCTACTTTTTTCTTTGCCATAAGCCACATGCCCGTATAGGCTGCTGCACTTGATAAAGCGTCTGCCCACGGAATAGCACCTGGTGCAAAAGAAGCTTTTGAATAATACAGCGCCGTGTATAACACAATATAAAAACTACCAAAAAATAAGAGCTGTTGTAAAAGTTCTTTGCTAGTAGAAAACTGAATTTGTAAAATGGTTTGTTGCTGATCATTTTTGCGCGTCCACAACCACCATCCATAAATACTCATAACCGTGTAATAAATATTTACACTGGCTTCGCCTAGTAAGTGACCTTTAAAACTTAAGTAAACAAAAATGGTGGTATTGATAAGACCCACAGGATACACAAGTACCTGTTCCTTTTTGCTAAACCATACACTTGCAATACCTGCAAGCACGGCAATAAATTCTAGTGCGGATGTTTGTAATAAACCATCTATAAAAGATTGGTATAAGGTAGCGGGGCTCATTTTATTCGGCCTCTGCAACCACTTCTTTCACTTCAGGTATCATGCGTTTCATCATACCTTCGATACCCGCTTTTAAGGTTACCATCGAAGAAGGACAACCACTACAACTACCTTGTAACATTAAGTTTACAACGCCATCATTGTAGCTTTTAAATTGTATCGCACCACCATCCATTTCAACAGCTGGCTTCACGTAATTTTCTAATAATTCCTTTACACGCTTTACAATATCATCATCATCAGCACTCACGGTATTGGTTGCTTCTTGTTTCATTTTTGCAACCTCTTCTTCATTCACTACAACACCGCCATTTTCTAGATACTCTTGTAAAAAAGTTTTAATGGTAGGAATAACATCCTGCCAATCATCGGTATCAGGGGTTTTTGTAAGTGTTACAAAATTTGAAGCGATAAATACAGCTTTGATAAAAGGAAAACTAAACAACTCTTTTGCAAGCGGGGATGCTGCTGCAAGTGTTTCGTCGGCAACATCCAAACTTTTTCCTGGATACAATAATTTGTTTGCCACAAATTTCATGGTTTCCGGATTGGGTGTCATCTCGGTATAAATGCTAATGATAGAGTTGCCTGTAGTAATCATAGTATCAAATTGAATAGCAAAAATAAACAATTTTATTGGGGGAGTAGCGGCCCCAAGGGATTTTTCGGATATCGAAAAAGTGAATTTATTTTTTCTCGGCTGGTTTTGGTACAAAATCCAATACAACGCCATTGATACAATAGCGGAGTCCTGTTGGTGGCGGACCATCTTCAAACACATGACCCAGGTGAGATTCGCACCTACCGCACTGAACCTCTGTTCTTTTCATCCCAAGCGTATTGTCTTGTAAATAAATAATAGACGTTTTTGTAAGTGGCTCAAAAAAACTTGGCCATCCACAACCACTATCAAATTTGGTATTGCTTTTAAAAAGCGCGTTGCCACAAACAGCGCAATAATAAGTACCCAATTCTTTGAAATCTTCAAACTTACTAGTCCAAGGTCTTTCAGTTCCTTTTTGCCTAGCTATATAAAATACCTCCGGCGATAATATTTTTTTCCAAGCATCTTCTGCCACCGCAATTTTTGTAGTGTCGGTTCTAGAAAAATGCGGATTGTTGTTTTTAGTAGTGTCTTCCATAATAGTCGCTTTTTGTTGTAACGTAGATCCACTGCAGCTTTGCGCGGTTATCAAGCATAATAAATAGAGCATTATCTTTTTCATATTCTGCCAAGATCTGGTATTTAAAGGTATAACAAAAGGGTCCTTGGTTTAGTTGTGTATTAGGCCAAATTCGTATATTTGTTGCAAGCAAGAATCCCAATCAACATGTTTAATATTATTTTATTTGGACCTCCCGGCAGTGGAAAAGGTACGCAAAGCGAGAATCTAATTGCATCTTACGGATTAAAACACCTTTCTACCGGCGATTTATTAAGAAGTGAAATTGCCAATCAAACCCCCCTTGGCCTAGAAGCCAAGCGCTTTATGGATCAAGGTCAATTGGTTCCAGATGAAGTAGTTATTGGCATGATTAGCTCGGCGCTGGACAATAATCCGGCTGCAAAGGGCTTTTTATTTGATGGATTTCCACGTACAGAGGCACAAAGTATTGCCCTTGACAAGCTTTTGGCACTCAAGGAAACCGAAATTAGCCTAGTACTTGCCCTTGAAGTAAGTGAAGAAGAGCTCGTTAAGCGCTTATTAAACAGGGGTTTAACCTCTGGAAGATCGGATGATACCAACGAAACGGTGATTAGAGCACGTATTACCGAGTACGAACAAAAAACAACGGTAGTGGCAAACTACTATGCTGGATTTGATAAAGTGGTGAAAATCAAGGGAGAAGGAAGCGTCGAAGAAATATTTTCATCGCTACGCAGCGAAATTGATAAAAGGTTGTCTTAGTTATATAGCTAGTTTAACCAACAGCTAACTGCTTTCCCGCCATAGTTAATCCTAAGGCGGGATTTTTTTTGTTTTAACATATGCTATAGTGATGCAGGGGGTATTAAGCGGTACCTTTGCAGCTTGTTCCAGCTACAAAACATATCAAATAAGCCCAAAAACAGTCCTTTATGGCCAGTTTTATGCCTGTTTATGGCAAGTATGGCCCTTTTTTCTAATGCCGCCCAGGCAGAACCCCTTCCTACCAAACAGTTGTACCAAAAACTAGATTTAGAGCAGCGCGGTCTTTCCAAAAAAGCATTTGACTTAGCCGTCAAAGGTTTTGAAAAACTACTAGCACATGGTAAATTAATGAACAGCGCCGTTCTGTCAATTGTAGACTTTAGCCTTCCTTCTTCACAAAAAAGACTTTTTGTAATTAATATAATTACGCAAGAATTAATTTTTTACGATTATGTGGCGCATGGAAAAAATTCTGGCGCCGCCATTGCAAAAAACTTTTCCAACAAAATAAATAGTTTAAAAAGTAGTCTGGGGTTTTTTGTAACTAAAAACACCTACAACGGAAAAAATGGTTACTCGTTGGTGTTAGACGGAAAAGAAAAAGGAATCAACGATCATGCATTAGCGAGATCGGTTGTTATTCACGGCGCACCCTATGTGAATGAAAATTTTGCAACACAAAAAAATGGTATCGGTAGAAGTTGGGGTTGCCCAGCAGTGCCAGAAAAAATTAATGCATCTTTAATTGAAACGATCAAAGATGGTTCCTGCTTTTTTATTTACGCACCCATCTATAAAAAAGAAAGCGCCTCCTTGTAGGAAGCGCTCTCAAATATAGGATTGGGTTAGTAAAGACTATTTTCTTTCTAGTAATTTAAAGAACTGATCTAATTGAGGTAATACCACAATTCTTGTTCTTCTGTTTGCTGCTTTACCTGCTGCTGTAGCATTATCTGCAACTGGTAGGTATTGGCTACGACCCGCTGCTGTCATGCGTTTTGGATCAAGGCCATAAGATTTTTGTAAGATACGAACAATAGATGTTGCACGCTTAACACTCAAATCCCAGTTATCGTTTAATTCGTCAGTGCTGATCGCTACGTTGTCTGTATGACCTTCCACCATGAATTCAATATCTGGTTGTGCCGCTAACACTTTTGCTACTTTACCTAACACAACTTTAGCGCGCTCAGTAACATCGTAGCTTCCTGTTTTAAATAATAATTTATCAGAGATGTCTACATATACAACACCCTTATCAACTTTAACATTGATGTCTTGATCTTCTAAATTTCCTAATGCACCTTTAAGGTTCATTACAAGCGCCATATTTAAAGAATCTTTACGCGCAATTGAGCCTTGTAAATCTCTGATGTAAATATCTTTTGCACCAATATTTTCTAAAGATTTTTTTATGCTCTCAGCTTGTGCACCAGTAATAACTGATAAATCTTTTAACTGCTCCATAGCAGTGCTGCTATTTTTACGTAAATATTCTACTTGATCATTTAAGCCTGCAATTTGCTGTTCAAGTGCTGCTTTTTTTGCAGTTAATTCTGAGTTAGCAAATTTTGATTTGTCTAACTGTGCTTGAATGGCTTTAATTTCATCCTGAAGGGCACGGTACTTTTCTTGCATATCTAAGTAAGAACCACTTAATTGAACATACTTAGCTTCACTCTCTTTAAATTTCTTTGTGCTCACACAAGAAAACA